>CAZURD010000076.1:0-11548 GCA_964623445.1 uncultured Prevotella sp.
ACGTGGAACTCCCCGGGGTCGAGGCGTTCGTTGAGTTCCGCATCGTAGTACGTGAGCATTTCGGGTCTGATGTCGAAGCTGACTGTGCGCGTTTCGCCTGCCTTTATGTACACGCGCTCAAATCCTTTCAGTTCTTTCACAGGGCGGCTGATGTGCGCCACGGGGTCGCGCAGGTAGAGTTGCACCACTTCGTATGCGTCGCGCTGTCCCGTGTTGGTGACGTTCACCGTCACCGTGGCCGTCTCGCCCAAGGCTATCGTGTCTGCCGAGAGGCGCGGTTCGGAGTATTTGAACGTAGTGTAGCTAAGCCCATAGCCAAAGGGATAGAGTGGGTCGTTGCGCACGTCGAGGTAGTTGCTTTGGTATTTGCGGTACGACTTTGCGCCCTCCGGCACGGGGCGACCTGTGTTCAAGTGGTTGTAGTATAGGGGAATCTGACCTACGGCCTGCGGCATTGTCATGGTGAGCTTGCCCGATGGACACACATCGCCGAAGATTACGTCGCATATTGCGTCGGCGGCCTCTGAGCCGCCAAACCATACATTCATTATGGCCTGCACGTTGTCGGCCTCCCACGTCAGCACCGTGGGGCGGCCTGAGAAATTGAGTAGCACCACGGGCTTGCCCGTAGCCACCAGCTCCGCGAGCAGTTCGCGCTGCACATCGGGCAGTTCGAGACTGGCACGGCTGGAGCTTTCGCCCGACATATCGGCGCATTCGCCCATGGCGCACACGATGACGTCGGCCTTTTCGGCCACGCTCATGGCCTCGGCGCGCATCGCCTGTTCGTTGCCGCGTGGGATTGTCTTGCCGAACTCGGCCGCCTTTTGCAGCTCGGGGTCGGCGGTCAGGTTGCAGCCCTGTGCATATAGCAGTGTGGCGCGCCCGTCAACGGCGCGCTCCAAGGCTTGGCGCAGGGTGGGGTAGCGTTCTGGCGTGTAGGCCACGCACCACGTTCCGCAGAGATTGGCACTGTTGTCGGCGAGCGGTCCGATGAGGGCTATCGTGCCATGCCTGTCGAGCGGGAGCACGTCGCCGTCGTTCTTGAGCAGCACAAACGTCTCTGCGGCGATGCGGCGAGCCGCTGCACGGTTCTCGGGGGTAAAGATGTCGGTGGCGCGGCGGCTCTCGTCGCAATATTTATAGGGGTCGGCGAAGAGGTCGAGCTTGTATTTCGCTTCGAGCACGCGGCGGCAGGCGGAGTCTATTTCAGCCATTGTCACGCGCCCTTCGGCAAGCGACTGCGGCAGCGTGGAGGCAAAGCCAGATGACACCATCTCCATGTCTGTGCCGGCATGGAGTGACTGTGCGGCCACGTCGGCGAGCGTGCCGAGGCCGTGGCGTGTCATTTCCATGAGGGATTCATAGTCGGTCACGACGAAGCCCGTGAATCCCCACTGGCGGCGAAGCACATCGGTGAGCAGCCAGCGGTTGCCCGTTGCGGGTATGCCGTCCACCACGTTGAACGATGTCATAAAGCTCCCCGCGCCCGCATCGGCGGCGGCGCGATAGGGCGGGAAGTACTGGTTGTACATTCGCACACGGCTCATGTCCACGGTGTTGTAGTCGCGTCCCGCCTCAGACGCGCCGTAGAGGGCGAAGTGTTTGACGCAGGCCATGATGTCCTTTGGCGACGACAAGTCGCCTTGGTAGCCCCGCACCATCGCCTTGGCTATGCAAGAGCCAAGGAACGGGTCTTCGCCGCTTCCCTCGGCCACGCGCCCCCAGCGTGGGTCTACGCTGATGTCGACCATTGGGCTGTACGTCCAGTTGATGCCGTCGGCACTCGCCTCGGTGGCGGCGATGCGTGCCGATGTTTCGATGGCATCGAGATCCCAGCTGCACGAGAGCGCGAGCGGGATGGGGAATATGGTCTCGTAGCCGTGTATTACGTCCATTCCGACTATGAGCGGTATGCCGAGGCGGCTCTCCTCCGCAGCAATCTGCTGTAGGCGGCGTATCTCTGCCGCGCCTTTGAGGTTGAACACGCCGCCCACGCCGCCGTCGGCTATGCGCTGCTCAACGGGCGACTTGCCCGCCGTACCGGTGGTGATGTCGCCGGCGGGGAGCAGGGTGAGCTGCCCAATTTTCTCTTCCAGCGTCATGCGCTGCAACAGCGAGTCTACGAACTCGTCCATCTGTGGCTGTTGCGCGTGGCTCATTGCGGCCACGGCCAGCAGGAGTGCGGTGATGGTTGCTTTCATCGTGTCATTCCTTTTTGTGCGTATGCAAGCTTGTCGCTCCCTCCACCAAGGCATCGCGGCATTGCTCCATGAGCCATTTGGGAGTGCTTGTGGCCCCGCAGATGCCCACCGTGTTCACGCCGTCGAGCCAGCGGCGGTCTATCTCGTCCGGGCCTTCTACCTGATGGCTGTTGGTGTTGACGCGCAGGCACTCTCCAAAAAGCACCTTGCCGTTGCTGCTCTTGTGGCCGCAGACAAAGAGGATGAGGTCGTGGCGGGCGGCGAATGCGCTGATGTTCGGCATCCTGTTGGCCACCTGCCGGCAGATGGTGTCGAAGCTGCGGAAAGTTGCAGAGGGTGCGATGTGGCTTTGGATGTAGTCTGTTATGCGGTGAAACTCGTCGAGCGACTTTGTTGTTTGGGAGTAAAGGTAGATGTCTCGCGAGAAGTCGAGGCGCGTGGCATCGTTGAAATCCTCTATCACGATGGCGTGGCTGTTGGTCTGTCCCACGAGGCCGAGCACCTCCGCGTGGCCGTTTTTGCCGAAAATCACAATCTGCGCGTTGGGGTTGGCATCGTATTGCCGCTTTATCCTTAGTTGCAACTGCAATACGACGGGGCACGTCGCGTCGATGATTTCAATCCCGTTGCGCTCTGCCGTGGCGTAGGTCTCCGGCGGTTCGCCGTGCGCCCGCAGCAGCACTTTCACCCCGCGAAGCCTCCGCAGGTCGTCGTGGTTGATTGTCACCAATCCCATCTGCCTCAAACGCTCGCACTCCATGCCGTTGTGTACTATGTCGCCGAGGCAGTAGAGCGTTGCCCCGCCTGCGAGTTCTTCCTCCGCTTTGCGTATGGCCGTGGTCACGCCGAAGCAGAAGCCGCTGCCGCTGTCAATCTCAATTTGCATCGCTTTGCGTCATTTTGTGGTGTGGCCGTGGTTCTATTGTGCTTTGAGTTGGGTGAAATAAGCGTCAAGAAGTTCGCCGGCGGCCGTGAAGCTGGTCTTCTCTCCGCGCAGCACGGCGGCCTCAGCGGCTTCAAGACTGTGCCGCACGGACGGGTTGTCGTAGAAGTTTGAGCGCAGATGCTCGTTTATTGTCTCATACATCCAATACTTGCTCTGTTCGTTGCGGCGGTGTGCGAAGTACCCGTTGGCCTTTACGAAGTCGATGTATTGGTACACCATGTCCCATATTTCCTCTATGCCCGTGCCGTAGAATCCGCTGTAGCACAGCACTTTCGGCAGCCAGCCGCTCTCCGGCATGGGGAAGAAGTGCAGGGCGTTGCGGAAGTTCTGTGCCGCCATCTGGCACCGTTCAACGTTGTCCCCGTCGCATTTGTTGATCACGATGCCGTCGCTTATCTCCATTATGCCGCGCTTGATGCCCTGCAATTCGTCGCCCGTTCCGGCGAGCTGGATGAGCAGGAAGAAGTCAACCATTGAGTGGCAGGCGGTCTCGCTCTGCCCCACGCCGACGGTTTCCACGAATATCTTGTCGAAGCCGGCGGCCTCGCAGAGTATTATTGTCTCCCTCGTCTTGCGGGCTACGCCGCCGAGTGAGCCTGCCGTGGGGCTTGGGCGTATGAACGAGTTGGGGTGTTGTGCGAGCTTCTCCATGCGCGTCTTGTCGCCGAGTATGCTCCCCTTGGTGCGCTCGGAGCTTGGGTCGATGGCCAGTACGGCGAGTTTCCCGCCGTGTTTGTTTAGCACGTGGATGCCAAACTGGTCGATGGAGGTGGACTTTCCGGCTCCCGGCACGCCGCTGATGCCCACTCGTATGGAGTGGCCGCTGTGCGGGAGGCATTTCTCTATCACCTCCTGCGCCTTGGCATAGTGGTCGGGATTGACGCTCTCCACGAGCGTGACGGCACGGCTCAGCACCGTGATGTCGCCTTGGAGCACGTGTTCCACCATTTCCGCCGCAGACAGTTCGCGGCGGTGTCGGCGCATACGTTTGAGGTAGGGGTTTATTGTCGAGGGCTGTTCCACGCCGTTGTTGACGGTGAGGCCTTTGAACTCGGAGCTGTTCTCGGGGTGTTCCATTAGTTGACGGTTTTGATTGCAACCACCACCATCGGGCGGTTGGGGTCGTTGGTTATCATTAGCACGCGGGGCATGGAGCTTGCCTCAGACAGCTCGTTGCGGTAGGCTGTCACTTTGAGCGTGGTCGACTCGCCTGCCGCGAGCTTGCGGCTGCCGAGCGTCACGCGCAGTCCGGAGGTGAACATTTGCAGCGATTTTATTTCGAGCGTGCTCTTTCCTTCGTTCGTTATGCTTATCTCGCCGCTCTTCTTGTTCTTCCCCGCGAAGTCGATGACGAGCGAATCGGCCGACAGCTTCATGTTCGGTGCGCTTTCGCGTGCCGCCTCCGTGATGCTGTCGAAGCTCGGGATGAGCACCGACGAGACCGTTATCTCCTTGTCGGCACCGATTTTTTCGCCAATGGCGTTGGCCAGATAGACCGATGTCTGGGTAAGTCCGTAGCCGTGGAGCTTTTCGGAATTGAGCGTGAAGGTTATGTGTCCGGTGCGTCCCGGCTTTAGCGTCTCGGGTGAAACCGTGGCCGACAGGTATGACGGGAGGTGCATGACGTTGGGTTGCAGCGTCCTCGTGCCTGTGTTGCGGATGTTGATTTGCAGCTCGGGCGTGTCTCCCTTGTTCACGTCATCGAATTCGAGCACGTTCTTGTCTGCCATCAGTTCGCCGAACTTGAACGGATAGTAGCCGGTGTAGTCCTCCACTTCTGCAAGCACAACGCCGCGCATCGTGAGGTACGTCGGCTCGTCGGAACCGTTGCTGTAGATGGCTGCCTGCTTGTAGAAGTGGCCGAGTTGGCGTGCGTCGAAGGTCAGTTTCACTTCAAACTTGTCGCCGCCAGCCACGTCGTGCTGTGGGTATTCCACCTTTGTGCAGCCGCAGCTCACCCACACGTCGGTAATCTTCAGCTTGCGCGAACCTTTGTTGCGCAACTCAAATGTGGCGGTGACGGGCGTGTCGTAGGGCACGCTCCCGCATTCCACCGTGTCCTTGTCTACTGTCAGTCGCTGTGCTTCGGCCGTGAGCGCGGCGCAGGCCAGCATTGTGGCCACTATTATTTTCTTGTTCATTCTGTGCTTGTTTGTCTTGTCATTCGGCCACCACTATCGTTGTCGAGGCTGTCGTCGCGCGGTATTCCGGGGCGTATGCGCAGGTGACGGAGCACGTGCCGGTCTCGTAGCTGCCAGCGCGGTCGATGAAATATTCGGTCTCCACCACGTGCGTGCCTTTGCGCAGGCGGTCGAAGTAGTAGTTGGTTGCGTTGTCCTTTGGCGAGCAGTAAGCTCCGTTTCGGTAGCCGCTGAGTTGCGATACCGGTTCCATGCACGCCGCACGGCGGTCGGAGAGCACCACGAAGTCGAAGTCGTGCGCGGCTCGGATGGTGATGCGCACGGTGACGCGGCTTCCCACCCGCAGACCGCCTTCGGGGGCGATGATTTTGCGTTCCACCCTGATGCCGTCGCTCTGGCGTTCGGCTTCGGCCGTGCTGGCTGTCGATTGCGCGTAGACTGCGCCCCACGACATGCCCGTCGAGGACTTCGTGGCAGTGAGGTTGTCGCCATCCGGGTTGTTCACGGCCACCTTGACGTAGCCCAGTCCGGCCGTGGCCTCGGGCTGCTCAATCTCCTTTCCGTCGATGGCGAGCGTTGTTGCGGCCTGTGCTTTGAGCGTGGCGGCATTGCCGTTGATGAATGCAAATATTGCATTGGCCGTGTTGATGGGCGTGTCCCACGCCTGCACCTGCTTCTGCCTGAGCAGCCATTGCCGCATCTCTCCCAGTGTGGTGGAGTCTTCCGGGGTGATCATTGCCAGAGCTTCCATTGCCGCCACCTCCGTGGGTATGGTGTAGTCGCGCCAGTGGTATGCAGCCTTTGGCGTGTCGTAGTAGCGTCCCATTTCGTCCGTTGCCACCGAATGCTCCTTCAGGCTCTTTGCGTATTCGATGCTTTTCTGCCGTTCCCCGCGTTTGTGGAGGATGATGGCACTGAGCGCCTTGTCGTATATTGTCTGGTCTTTCACCTCTTTTTTGAGCAGGTTCACGAGGTAGTCGGCTGCCGCTTCGGCCTTGGGCGACTGCTTCCGCCCGTCGATGGCACAGAGATAGAGGTAGCGCAGTGCCGTGCTTCCCGGGAATGTCTGTTCCTGTCCGCCCTGTTCGGCTTTCTTCATTGCGTTCACCTGTTCCGTGATGCGGCTTTCCATGAATCCGAACGCCTTGTCGAGCATTGTGCGCAGAGGTTCTTGCTGTCCTGTCATGGCATTGAGGCGCACCATCATTTCGGCCACTTCCACGGTCACGTTGAGGCTGCCCTCCATTCCCGGCCACCAGCTCCACGAGCCGTCGGGCAGTTGGAGTGAGCGCAGTTTGCTTGCCGCGTCGTTGAGGCGGCTTTGCGTCAGCGAGGCATCGAAGAAGTCGGCGAGCCGTTGTTTCTGCTCCTCCTCGCGGTCGGCATCGGCCACCCACGGTGTCTCGGCAAGCACGATGTCGCGCAGTTCGGCGTTCCTTGCGAGGTTGTTTTGCATGGAGCGTTCGTCGCCGCGCTCCATCTGCCAGCGTTCCACGGTGGTCTTTATCGCAGGCCATTGGCCTACGATGGCCTGTCCGATGGCGTTGGCGTAGTAGGCCGCGCATTGGTCGATGGCGTTGTCGCTATTTGTCGATGCTGCGGCGGGCAGAGCCTGCACCATGAGCCATGCCGGGTTGTTGGTGTATTCAACGGTGAGTTTCCTTTGGGTTGAGCCGTTTGGGAACAGCGACGGCAGGTAGACGCTGTGCGTTCCGGGGGCTTTCTGCACGAACGGGGCCGCCACCGTGACGCGCTCGCGGTTTGGCAGCACGGGCAGGTAGTGCTGTTCGCCGTCGCTGAAGGTTGCCCCCGATGCCGTCACGCGGCAGATGAGCAGCGAAATGTCGGCAGGTGGCTCGAAGTCGAAGGCCACGCCGATTGTCGAGTCGGCCTTTGCGCTGAATTTGACAATGCTCGAAAGCACGCTGCTTTCCGTGTCGGGGTCAATCAGCTCGAGCTGCGCCGTGCCGCTGACGGCCTTGTCGGACATGTTGATGATGCGTGCCGTGACGCGCGCCTTGTCGCCCTCGCGGACGAAGCGCGGCACGTTTGGCATCACCATCACGTCCTTCCTTGCCACGGCTTCGCCCTCAATCATGCCCGAAGCCATGTCGGCCGTGTGCGCCAATCCAATGAAACGCCATGTTGTCAGGCTTTCGGGCAGGGTGAAGCTGATGGTGAACGTGCCGGTGGAGTCGGTCTGTAGCGACGGCATGAAGAACGCCGTCTCGTTGAGGTTCTCGCGCAGTTGCATCGTTGTGTGGCTGCCGTCGGCTTCGTCTCCGCTTCCTGCCTCGGCCTCGGCAGAGCTTCCCGCCGTGTTGGAAGCCTTTGCCTGCGGTGCGGCTGCGGCATCGACAATGGCAAGGAATGCCGATTCCGTGTCGTCAGTTGAGCTGCGTGTCGCGGCCACGTAACCGCCTTTCGTGCGCAACAGACTGCGCCGAGGCCTGCCGTAGGCTATGTAGTCCACGCTGTTGTAGGCTGCCGGCAGCACGCTGTTGTCAAAGCGGCTCACCTCAAACTGGCTGTAGGCCTGCGATGTCCACGCCTGCATACCGCTGCCGTAGATGCCGCCCACGTTCGGCGTGTTCCATTGTGTGGAGGGTATTCGGAAACTTGCCGTCTGGCTGAAACGCCATGTGTGCGGCGTGATTTCGTCCAGAGCCTTGTCGTAGAGCGTGGCCATGAGTTGCGCGTTGGCAGGCTTTCCGTCGGGCGTGACGGCCTCGATGCTCCACACTTCCTGCTGCCCGGGCGTGAGGCGGTCGCGGAACGTCGTCCACTTCAGGGACAGACTGGTGTTGCGTCGCGGCTTTTCGATGCAGAACGAGCGGCTGTGGCACTTGCCGCGCTTCACCCATGCGTAGCAGATGCGCAGTCCGTCGCCGTATTCCGGCTTGTAGCTCAGCTTGGCGTTGTATATTGCGTTGGTGATGTCCGCTGTGCCGCTGGCAATCACGCTGTCGCCCGCCATTACATTGTATAATATATGCACGCAGCTGTCCGATGAGCCAATCTGCATCGTCAGCGGGCTTCCGTCGGCTGCAAACGTGTTCGACGACAGGTAGAACCATTCGTCGGTCTGTGTGCAAGGCACGGTGTCGTCGAGGCCGAACGCCAAGAATTCCTTTCGCAGCGTGTCGCTCTCGCAGATGGCGAGGAGGCTGTGCCGTCCCGACGAGAGCCGTTTCCCGATGGCGATGGGTTCGTTTGTGCGCCCCGTGAGCCATTCGCCGCTGCCGTCGAGGCACATTCTGACCTCTACCGATATGCTTTCGCCGGAGGCGTTGCGTAGCGTGAATGTGACGGTCTTCAGGCTGTCGGCCAGTGCTTGTTGCGGCAAGTCGCAGCTGAATGACGTTGGCCGTGAGCCGAGGGGCACGCTCAACTCGCCCGTGTGCGTCTCGCCCGAGGCATCGGTCACGTCGACCGTGGCCACGATGTTGAAGAATCCGGGGCCGGACTTGGCCGTTTCGGGCAGTTCAAGGGGCATCTCTATGGTGAGAGAGCCGTCCGCTCCCGTCGTGCCCTCGCCTTGCCAGAGCCTTGCCGTAGGCTCATTGTCCGCGAACCGATACCACAGTGCCTGCCTGCGCTCCACGGTGTAGCTGAACTTTGCGCCTTGCACGGGCACGCCTGCGAAGCTCATGGCCTTGGCGCGTACCACGAGTGTGTCGCCGTTTTCGTAGCGTTGGTTCACCTTTGGAAATTCCACTGTGAACGTCGGACGCTTGTATTCCTCCACGCGGCAGCTCGCCGAGCTTCCGTTCACCGTCACGGTGAAGCGTCCGCCGAGCATTCCCGTCGGCAGGGTGAAGTCGGTTGAGCACGTGCCGAACTCGTCGGTAAGCAGTTCGCGCTCCGCCACTACCTTGTAGTTCGCGTCGCGCAGCATCGCTCTCACCGTCTTCCCGGCCACGGCGCGGCAGTCCGTCCCGTTCATGGGGGCATACACCACGGCGGCCACACGCACCGTTTGCCCCGGGCGGTAGACCTTGCGGTCGGTGTAGACGCGCGTCTGTTCGCGTGTGTTTGCGTTGGTGTTGTATGTGAACCTGCCGTAGGCGTAGCTTCCCGGGCAATATCTGTCGTCGTCGGTGCTGACCGTTGCGAACATGCTTTCCTGCTTTTCAGACGTTCGCATCGCTTCGCCGTTGGCATCACAGGTGAGCGTTATGGGCGCGGCGGCATCCTTGCCGGTTGCGCTTGCGGGGCGCAGGCTCACCTTTGCGCCTGCCACGGGCTGTCCCGTGGTGGCGTTGAGGGCGACATATCGCATTCCCCCCTTGGGCAACGGGAGCGAGAGCAGCCGCAGGTTGGTCACGTAGTACATCCTGCGCACGGTCTCGGTGGATGGCGACGTGCGGAATTCCAGCACATAAACGCCGGGGTCGAGCGCACCAATCGTGAGCGAATCCTCAAAGAACTGGTAGTCGGGGTGGCTCATGTAGCGGCGCGTCTGTCCCTTTTCGCGCAGCAGCGTGAGCAGGGGCTGCATCTCCTTGAAGCCCGTTTCGGTTGCGGGGTCGTGCCGTGTCTGCCCGTCTGTGTCTGCCCGATAAATCCGCACCGTGAGAGAGTTGATGTTTCGCAGCCTGGAAAGCGTCACTTTCTGTTCCACTCCAGGCTCCACCACGCACCGTTCCATGCTCACTGCGAAGCACGGGGCAGTCAGGTTGCGCTCGGCATTGCGCAATCGTCCTGCGCCGTGCCAGCCTCCCCACTTGTCGAGGGCGTAGTGGATGTAGCTTATGCGTTCCTCCACGGTGGCATCGGTGCATTCCTCCATGTAGTTGTACCTCTCGATGGCCGCCTCGCAGGCCACGTCGAGGTCGGAATACACGTTTATCAGCGAGTCGAGCCATACGATGTAGTCTGACTTGTCGATGCGTTCGGCATTGTTTTCCCTGTGCTGTCGTATCATCTCCAGTGCGGCCATGCAGGCGGCGGGACGGTTGCCAGTGCGCGAGTAGTACCGTTGCAGCGTGGCATAGTCGCCCACTTCATAGCCAATGACGCTCAGCATGTCGTTTCCGAACACCTTGCCGTCGTAGCCATCCACCACAAACGGGGCGAAGTCCTTGGCCTTGGCCTTTGCGAGAGCCTCCGGTGCGGCCATTGCCCGCAGCCTCATGGTGTCGGCGCGCGACTTGGCGTCGCTGGCCACGGTGGGGTTGTCGCGGTAGACGCGGCAGAGCGTTGCGGCATATACCGCGCGCAGCACGGGGTCGCTGGTGGCGTTCATGCGCTGCTCAATGCGGGCGATGGCGGGCGCGAGGGAGTCTGGCGACAGGATTGCTGCCACGCTTGTGGCTTTCATCGCGGCCTTGAGCATCTGTCCGTAGTCGCCGTTTGCCTCGGCCTTGGCGGCTATCTCGCGCAGCACGCCAATCTGCGTGCGCGGCAAGTCCTTGGCTTCTGCGTCGTCGGCCTGTTTCCACAGTGCGGCATAGCCCTGCCCGTGCGTTGCGCATGGCAGCATGGCCAATAGGCCAGCGAGCATGTATGCAATGAATGTTTTTCTCATCTGTCGGTCTGTTTTGCGCCCGCCTTGCGTGGCGGCATTCCCGCGTGCAGGTCTTGGGGCGGCATCAACGTCGGTGGCTCGCCTGTCACTGGAGTGCGGATGCGTGCCGTTGACTTGCCAAAGGTACGAAAAAAACGTGTTCACGCAAAGAGAATCGTATATAAAAAAGACCTGTGCGCGCAGCCAGTGTGCGCCTCGGCAGTCGGTATTGTAACAGTTAAAAAAGGCAAAAGCAAACCTCGCTGAAAAATGACGAATTAGGCGACGAATGGCTACGCGCGGTGTCCTGATTCTTGATTTTTGCGCTTTCAGCTGTGGATTTTTGCCTCGCGATTGCGCGTTTTGGCATTGAAAATCGCGCTGTCAGTGCCTCGCAGGCTTGCTTTCGATGCCCGATTGGGATGCAACGGGGCATTAATTGTCCTCCATTTAATGCCTCGTTGGCTTGCAATTAATGCTCCGTTGCGTGGCTTTGCCTGCGGAATCAATGTGGAATGCAAGCGGGATGACACTTATTTGCTTTATAGTCAGACGTTTACTGAAAACCTCTCCAGAATCGCGTATTTGCGTCCCGGGATTCTTTTCTGCAAAAAATGCCCCAAAATCGGAATAAAGAAATGTTAAACCCAAATCGGTCGTTAGGCCGTTATTGCGCTGGGAAGAGCCTTTCTTTAAACTCTTCGCCTGCTTCCGCGCCCCTGCCGGCATCTTGTCTTCCGTCTCGTCT
>CAZURD010000077.1:0-11424 GCA_964623445.1 uncultured Prevotella sp.
TTCTTGAATTTCTTGCCGCTGCCGCAGGGGCATGGGTCGTTGCGTCCAGGCATCTTGTCTTTCACGATGGGCGTGCGTGGCTGCTGTGGACGGGTGTCGTGCGCAGCCGCAGTCGCTTGGTTGGGGTCGGTGAGCTGCTCCTCGTTAAGATCGCGCTTGGTCTCCGTGTACTTCGGTTGCTGCTGGCGCGGCTCTTCTGCCGGAGCCTGCTGAACGCTCTGCTGCTGAACGGGTATGGCACTGCGCATGAGAATGCTCACGATGCGGTTGTTCATCGTATTCACCATGTTGTCGAAGAGCTTTACGCTTTCGAGCTTGAAAATGAGGAGCGGGTCTTTCTGCTCGTATGAGGCGTTTTGTACGCTGTGTCGCAGTTCGTCGAGTTCGCGCAGGTTCTCTTTCCAGCAATCGTCGATGATGTGGAGCAGAATCATTTTCTCAAACTGCACAACGACACTCTGGCACTCCGTGTCGTAGGCTTGGCGCAGATCGCATGGTATATTATACATACGACGACCGTCCGTTATGGGCACCATGATGCGCTCATACATTGCGCCTTGGTTCTCGTAGACACGCTTGACGATGGGCAATGCCACCTCCTTGATGCGTTCGGTTTTGCGCTTGAATGCGGCAATTGCCTGCTGGAATGCATTCTCTTCGAGTTCTTCGCGCTTGTCGTTCTTGAACTGTTCCTCCGTGAAGGGCACTTCCATGGCCAATACTTTGAGGAATTCCTCCTTGCAGCCGATATAGTCGTTGCCCTCGATGATGCTCACCACACGATCCCAAATAGTATTGGTGATGTCCATTCCTATGCGTTCGCCCATGAGAGCGTGGCGGCGTTTCTCGTAGACAACCTTGCGCTGCTTGTTCATCACGTCGTCATATTCAAGCAGCCTTTTACGTATTCCGAAGTTGTTCTCCTCCACTCGCTTTTGGGCACGCTCGATGTTCTTCGTCAACATGCTGTGTTCGAGAACCTCGCCCTCCTGAATCTTGAGCTTGTCCATCACCCATGCCATGCGTTCAGGGGCAAAGAGACGCATGAGCTTATCTTCTATAGAGATGAAGAACACCGATGAGCCTGGGTCTCCCTGACGGCCAGCACGTCCCCTCAACTGGCGATCCACGCGGCGGCTCTCATGCCTCTCTGTACCGATGATGGCCAATCCGCCGGCAGCTTTCACCTCTGGTGAGAGCTTGATGTCGGTACCACGACCAGCCATGTTGGTTGCGATGGTAACTGCGCCAAGGCCGTTGGTGCTTTGTCCGGCAAGTGCAACTATGTCGGCCTCCTCCTGATGGTGCTTGGCATTGAGCACCTTATGGGGTATCTTGCGCATATCGAGCATCTTCGAGATAAGCTCGGAGATTTCGACAGATGTCGTACCAACGAGACAAGGCCTGCCAGAGTTGCGCATCAGTTCTATTTCAGCGATGACTGCATTGTATTTCTCGCGGGCAGTCTTGTAGATGCGATCGTTCATGTCTTTGCGTATCACAGGCTTGTTTGTGGGAATCTCCACGACATCGAGCTTGTAGATGTCCCAGAACTCGCCTGCCTCGGTGGAGGCCGTACCAGTCATTCCCGCCAGCTTGTGATACATACGGAAATAATTTTGGAGCGTGATTGTGGCGAAAGTCTGTGTGGCTGCTTCCACCTTGACGTGCTCCTTAGCTTCTATAGCTTGGTGGAGACCGTCGCTCCAACGGCGTCCTTCCATGATACGGCCAGTTTGCTCATCTACAATCTTCACCTCTCCGTTCATCACCACATACTCATCGTCGCGGTTGAACATGGTGTAAGCCTTGAGCAGTTGTTGCAGAGTGTGAACGCGCTCGCTCTGCACTGCATAGTGGCTAAGCAGTTCGTCTTTCTTGTCGAGCTTCTCCTGATCAGACAGATTGGTTTCCTTTTCAAGTTCGGAGAGTTGCGACGTTATGTCGGGCAGCACAAACAGCTCGGCATCGTTCACTTGCTTGGCAAGCCATTCAGTTCCCTTGTCGGTGAGGTCGCAGGAATTGAGTTTCTCGTCCACCACGAAATAAAGCGGCTCTATGGCCTCCGGCATCCTGCGGTTGTTGTTTTCCATGTAGATGCTTTCGGTCTTGAGCATACCAGTCTTTATGCCCTCCTCAGAGAGGAACTTGATTAGCGGCTTGTTCTTTGGCAGAGCCTTATGGGAACGATATAGCGAGAGAAATCCCTCGGCGAGGAGCTTGTTGTCGTTTTTGTTGCGCCCCTCCGCGATTTTCTGGCGAGCATCGGCAAGATACTGCGTAGCAAGTTTACGCTGAGCGTCCACCAGGTGCTCCACGAGAGGCTGATATTCCTCGAACATCTGGTTGTCGCCCTTTGGAACTGGGCCAGAGATGATGAGCGGGGTGCGCGCATCGTCGATTAGCACAGAGTCCACCTCATCGACGATGGCATAGTTATGGGCACGCTGTACAAGATCCTCCGGCGAGATGGCCATATTGTCGCGCAGGTAGTCGAAGCCGAATTCGTTGTTCGTTCCGAATGTGATGTCGGCTTGGTAAGCCTTGCGTCTTGCGATGGAGTTGGGCTGATGCTTGTCTATGCAGTCAACGGAGAGGCCGTGGAACTCGTAGAGCGGCCCCATCCACTCGGAATCACGCTTGGCGAGGTAATCATTGACCGTGACCACATGAACGCCGTTGCCTGTGAGTGCGTTGAGGAACACAGGGAGTGTTGCCACAAGCGTCTTACCCTCACCAGTGGCCATCTCGGCTATTTTCCCCTGATGCAGCACCACGCCTCCAAAGAGTTGCACATCGTAGTGTATCATTTCCCACTTCAGGTCGTTGCCACCGGCTGTCCAGTGGTTGTGGTATATGGCTTTGTCGCCGTCGATTGTGATGAAGTCCTTGTGCGGGTCAGCAGCGAGGTTGCGGTCGAAATCGTTGGCCGTCACCACCGTTTCCTCATTCTCGGCAAATCGACGTGCCGTGTCTTTGACGATGGCGAATACCTCGGGCATATTCTCGTTGAGCTTCTTCTCAAGAATGTCAAGAATCTCTTTCTCTATCTTGTCCACTTGATTGAATAGTCCCTCGCGTTCGTCGATCGGGGTCTGCTCAATCTTTGCCTTAATTTCGGCGATTTTCTCACGTTGCTCCTTCACAGAGTCTTGTATCGCCTGCCTTATTTCTTGGGAGCGTGCGCGTAGCGCGTCGTTGTCGAGTTCCTTGATTTTCGGATATACGGCTTTAACTTTCTCGACAAGGGGCTGTATTAGTTTCATGTCCCTTGTAGACTTGTCGCCGAAGAGAGACTTAAGAATACTGCTAAAGTTCATTATGTGGATGATGTTTTGTTTGTGAGTAATGTTTTTTGTTGCGCACTGTTGGTGAAAGGTTGCGCTGTTTTTAGAGCAAGGGTTCGGAGGAGCAGGCGTTTGGCGCCCTGATGCGGATAGCCTTTGATATGGTGGGAGCAATCCTGTCTGTTGTTACGTGTGTGACAATGCGTTCTGGCTTTGTTCCTGCACCATAGATTATTATTGGGAATTGTATGAAAGAAGCACGTGATATGTGGTTCTCAAGATTGTCTTCGTTTAGCATTCTCCATCCCGGTGCAACCTCTATGATAATGTCGCCGCAGCGTTCGGGGTTGAAGCCATTGCGCGTTTTGGTGACATTCTGGTTGCCGCTCGAGAGGAGTTCCAATGAAGTGTAGACATTGCGCACTCCGGAAATCTGCGAAAGGAATTCTTTCGCCCGTTCGCTTGCATCGGTGAACGTCACCCGTTTCTGTTCAAGAAGATTGTGGTTGAGGAAGATTTGCGTTCCGAAGCAAGTCTCGACATATCTCCCCTGCCCCCAAATTGCACCGAAATACATATTGAGGAGATTTGCGGTGCGATTGATGTAGAATGTCCCGCTGGGTATGTTGTATTTGTCGTAGTCGGCATTCTCTTCGTCGCTGTATCCTGTGCTGGTGACGACGAAAAGCACGTTGTCAAGCCCGAGCTTGCGTTCCAATTCGTCAATGAGGCGTGCTATTTGGGCATCGAGCCTGACGTAAGTGTCTTGCAGTTCCATTTGGAACTCCGTAACGGTCTTGTGGTCGAAGTTCCCTGCATAATAGACAATGTTGAGCAGGTCTGTCACGTTGTCACTACCCATTGCGTTCGTCGTGACGCATTGCAGGGCCATAGTCGTAACCTCCTCGTTCACGAGACCGCTCGTCTTGAACTCTCTATATCGCCTTGCGCCACTGAAACTGTGCTTGAACGGCTTTTGCATTCCACCGTTCATAAAATAGCTGAAGTTTCCCGAAAGGGCGGAGATCGGGGTCCAGTCGTTACGGGCTATTCCGTTTGCCCCAAGACTGTTCATGGCATGAACCCAAAGCGGAGTGGCATCAAAGTAATACTTCGATGTACACCAGTTTCCGTTCTCATCGTCAATCCATATCGCTCCATCGGCTGCGTGCCCGGCCGCGAGCACGGCTGCATCGCGGAATGGAGCTATGGCGTAGACAATGGCTTTCCCTTTGGTTGTGACTTTCAGTTCGTCCCCGATTGTGGATGTGCTTATATTGTGCGGCGAGGAACAGTCGCGTGTGAAGTACCCTGTGTATTTGTTATCGTCAACGCAGAATACAGGCCGTAGTGTTTCGCGGTCAAGCCAGCGTGCTCCTACGATACTATTATAATAAGGTGTAGTGCCCGTTGTGATGGCTGCTATAGCCGATGCGCGGTCGATTGGCGAAAAAGGGAATGACGCATTGGCGTAGACCGTGCCTTCCGTGAGCAGCTTTTTGAAGCCGTTTTCTGTATATAATGGTGCAAATGCCTCCAAGTAGTCGGTGCGAAGCTGGTCGATAGCTATGTTCACCACTAATCTGGGGGCTGGCTGAATGGCCACTGTCTGTCCATTGGCTCCTGTTGCCGACAAGACCGTGAGCAGGGTCAGCGATATATATTTATGTTTCATTCCTTAGCAGTCGAGCGTTTGAGAATGTTTTGGAGGGTGCGTCTTAAATTGGCACAGCAACGTATAAGCAAACATAATGCCAAAATTTCCATTCCCTCGGCATAATCCTGAAAAAGTCCTCCAATAAAGAACAGAGCCAGCATGACGATGTAGACACGCCAGAATGTCTCTTTTCTCTTGATTATTGATGGCAAGAAGAAGAGAGGGAGAGGGTTGATTGCAAACACTTGCAGGTTGGTGCTCGTAGTTGGATGTTCTGAGAAAAACAGCGCGAGCACAATGATTCCAGCCAATCCAACGATGGACAACATTGTCACGTCGAACACTCTTGCCACCGTCTTATGCTTACCACAAACCACTGTGACGACGATCGTCAGCGCAAGCAGCACCAATGCGACCTGCCGTGGGGATGGCATCGACGTATCTTCTGGTGCTGCCCACGTCCGGGTTAGCACGGCTATGCGTGTTTGGCTGACGAGCGGCCGCCGGCCGTTTGCATCTTGTATCGCAGCATCGCAGAAGTCGTCCATGAGCCTTTCGGGAAGGAACTGCTGCTGTCTTGCGTCAATGGGAATATCGGAACGCAGTCCGAGACAAAGGTCATCGGCGAATGCAGCCCACCGATGTCCTTGCAGTTGGGCGTGAATCAGTTTGCGGTATGACGACATGGACTGTCCCTCGTTGGCGTATATCACTTTGCCGTCTATGGCACTCTCAATCATGTCACGTGCCCGTGTGGTGCAATTGTCGTAGTAGAAATTATAGCGGTAAACCCTGTTTTCTGGCAGATAGTTCATCAAGAGGGAAGCCATCAGCTTCAATTTCTCCTCCGTGCGCAAGTCGATCACTTGCTCAGTCACCTGTCTGCCATAGCGGTTGTATTCATGCCAAAACACGCTGTATGGCATCACACCAAGCTCATAGTCGGTCTTTCCGAGCGTGAAGCGCAAGGCAAAGAATGGTTTATTGAAACTGAAAACGCCGTAGCTGAAAACCAAGTCTGCCCCACCCTGCCGTCGGTCGTTGACCCTCAGCGCCGTATGTCCATATAAACTATAAATATCATCATGCGGAGCGCACGTCAGAAGACTTACCTCAATAGAGTCGGCCGGAAAGGGATGGCCTTTGGCAACGGCAGGCAATGTGCCTCCGATATAAAAGGCAATGATGGCGAACAATACCGTCTTAACTATGCTTGCCGAATGTTTCACGCTGCAAAATTAATTTCTTTTTTCCATTTGTCATGTACACCTTTCGTTTTTTTTCAATAATTTTGCAGCCCAAAGAGTAGCCAGTTTAAGATGAATCTGACAATAGACATTGGCAACACCTGCACCAAGCTCGTGGCTTTCGATGGACTCATCCCTGTCGATGAATTGCGTATGGACGATGGCGAACAGCAGAAACTGGCGTTTTTTTCCCGAAAACATCGTTTCGAGCGAGGCATATATTCCACTGTTGTTGGTCTTACTGACAACATGAGGCAAGCCATTGACGAATTGCCATTTCCCATGATGCGCTTCCTTTCGGGGGTGACTCCGATCCCCATTCGCAATCTTTACGCAACGCCTAAGACGCTCGGCACGGACAGGCTGGCTGCCGTTGTTGGGGCGCATCTGAAGCAGACGGGGCATGATGTGCTTGTGATCGATGTCGGCACGTGCATCACTTACGACTTCATCACGGCATCGGGAGACTATCTAGGCGGCAACATCTCGCCTGGGCCTACAATTCGCCTCAAAGCCCTCAACAGTTTCACCCACGCATTGCCACTCGTAGAGCGACGCGGTATCACTCCTCCGCTGGGGAACAGCACAGAGACAGCCATCAGGAGCGGCGTTATGACGGGGGTGAAATATGAAATAGAAAGCTACATTCGTGATTTTTCCTTAAAACACCCCGAGCTTTTGGTTTATTTAACCGGAGGAGTTCATCTGGATTTGCACATAACGGGAAAAATGCGCATCTTTGCAGACGATTTCATCGTTCCATACGGCTTGAACAGAATACTCCTCTATAATGACGAAATAAGCTCCAATGAAGAAAAAACTCATTAGCGGCATCCTGCTCTGCTACCTCTACGCGCAAGCCTTCGCTCAAAGTGGAACAAACTCTCCTTACAGCCAATACGGGCTTGGCGTGCTGTCTGACCAGTCACAGGGTTTTAACCGCGGCATGAATGGATTGGCGCTTGGCTTGCGTTATGGAAATCAGGTGAACTCGCTCAACCCCGCTTCTTATTCGGCCCTGGATTCACTTACAATGATTTTCGATGTAGGTTTCTCTGGGCAAATCACACATTTCACAGAGGGCAATGTCAAGCGCAACGCTAACAATGCGGACTTTGAGTACGCCGTTGGTGCGTTTCGCGTGACGAAAGGACTTGGCTTGAGTATAGGTATATTGCCTTATTCAAACATTGGTTACGATTATTCCACCAGCACATCGCGCATTGGTTCGTCTGAAACGACATACGCCGAAACTCACAGTGGCGATGGCGGCATACACCAAGCATACTTGGGCTTTGGATGGAACGTTTTCGGAGGACTTTCCATAGGTGCCAATGTGGCATATCTGTGGGGAACTTACGAAAAGACAATTTCCTTGAGTTACAGCGACACTTACGTCAATACCGTGAGCAAATCTTACACAGCCACGGTTAGGAGCTACAAGGTGGATTTCGGACTGCAATGGCATCAGCAACTGTCGAAAACGGACTGGCTGACCATTGGACTTACTTATGGGCTTGGGCATAAACTTAATTCAGACCCGCAGCTTACAACATCACAATACAGCAGTGTCACAAGCGAGTCAAGCGAGGCGACATTTACCATAGACAATGGCTTGAGCATACCCCACACGTTTGGCGCAGGCTTGTCGTGGAATCATGCCCGCAAGCTGACGGTCGGCGTCGATTACTCCTTGCAGAAGTGGGGCGAGCTTGACTATCCCGAGTACGACACACAAACAGACAAGTATTTGTTGCGCAGTGGTCTCCTATGCGACCGTCAGAAGTTCACGATAGGTGGCGAATGGGTTTCCAACGAGATGAGCCGAAACTTCTTCGCACGCATCCGTTATCGGGCCGGTGCATCGTTCGCCACACCTTATTATAAGATAAACGGACAGGACGGGCCAAAGGAATACAGCGTGAGTGCAGGTGTTGGCGTTCCCATCGTGAACACGCATAACAATCGTTCGCTGCTCAATGTCAGCCTGCAATGGGTGCGCACAGATGCTGCTTCCCTTGTCAAGGAAGATATGTTCCGCATTAACATCGGCATCACGTTCAACGAACGGTGGTTTATGAAGTGGAAGGTGGAGTGATGACATTTGCACCTTTGCACGATTTCTAACCCATCACCACAACCAATGCCAAAGCTATTTGCGAGAGGACTGATACAGGCTTTCGTGTTGCTGGGGTGGCTTTTGTGCTCATGCTCCGAAGAAAAAAGCCACACCGCACCCGCCGTTGATGACAGCGACTCAGTGTCAGTGATGGTGAGCTACGGTGTCAATACGCTCATCTCCGACTCGGGCATCATCAAGTATCGCATCGTGGCCGAGACATGGGATGTCAATCAGACGCGGAAGCCCACCCGCTGGACTTTCATCAATGGCATATTCCTCGAACAGTTCGACCCGCAGTTCCGTATACAGGCATACATCTTTGCCGATACAGCGTGGTACTACGACCAACTTAAACTATGGGAACTGCGCGGCCGCGTGCGGGTGAGGAACACACGTGGCATCGTCTTCAGGAGCGAGGAACTCTTTTGGGACGGCATCGCCCATGAGATGTATTCCGACAAGTTTTCGCGTTTGATCACGCCGGAGAGGACGCTTGAGGGCACACACTTCCGCAGCGATGAGCACATGCTCCACTACACCGTATCCAACTCCAAGGGTTCGTTCGTCCGTTCAGACATGGAGGGTGAAGAGCCGATGTCCGCTCCTGTCGACACCGCGCAGAGTAACGACACAACGCTTGCCGCGCCGCAAGTGCGGCGGGCGGCCGTGCCGAGAGCAGCGCAGCCACGTGTCGAGCAAAGCGTGGCATCACCAGAATGAGGTGTTGCCAAAATGGCAGCGATACAATGGTCAGACCGATCCGCATGGCCCTGAATCCGAACAACAAACCACATCACAAATAGATGAAGATCACATACGCATTGCTGGCTCTTGTTGCACTTGCAGCATCGTGTCAGGAGTCGCTCGAAGAGAAATGTGAACGCGAGGCGCGTACATACACGCAAAAGAAGTGCCCTGCCCCTGTCAACAAGAACACCATCATCGACAGCATGACGTTTGACCGACAGACACACACGCTCCGCTACCACTACACACTCCGTGGCCCAGCCGACAACGAGGCAATCGGTCAAAGCAACCTTGCATACGACATGTTGCTGCGAGAACTGAAGAACGCCACGTTCGTGAAAGACTACAAGGATGCCGGATACAACTTCCGGTACACATACCGCTCACAAAAGGACAGCAGCAAGGTGCTTTATGATGTCACGTTCACAAAAGACGACTACAGGTGACCCGCCGTAACATACAACTTGTATTGCTCCTCTTCCCCTTTGCTATCATCATACAGCACTTAACCCAAATCGGCCGTTAGGCTTCAGACTGATTCTGCGGTCATGCCATGCAGATTTGCTTCTGGACTCGCCGAAAGCGTAACGGGCTACGCCGAAACGATACGGACAACAAGATGCAGGCAGGAGCGCGGAAGCAGGCGAAGAGTTTGACAAAAGGCTCTTCACGACGTAACAACGGCGTAACGACCGATTTGGGCTTAAATGCCATCCTTTCTTTATAGGATGAAATTACCCGTGCTTTTACTCTTTTTGAATAGCTACCCGACCGCCCTACATTGAGTTAATTATATTAAAAAGGCCGTCTGTCTATGCCTTAATGGAGGAAAAACAGTAATTTTGCCGTAAATCAAAGCACAATTTACACATGAAGAGACTTTTGTTGGTAGCCACAATGATGGCCTTTGGCCTTGGAATGTCATTCGCACAGTCTTCCTCTGACAAGAAACAGGCCAAGATTGAGTTTGAAGAGACCTCATTCGACTTCGGGACTTTCTCCGAATCAACGCCGAAGCAAACCCACACGTTCACCTATACTAACGTCGGGGATGCCCCGCTCATCATCAACCAGGCCGTGGCGAGCTGCGGATGCACCGTGCCCGAATACACAAAGACACCTGTCATGCCTGGAGAAAAAGGCCAGCTGAAAGTGACATACAACGGCATGGGCAGGTTTCCGGGGCACTTCAAGAAGACCATCACCGTGCGCACCAATGGCGAAGTGGAAATGACTCGCCTCTACATTCAGGGGAACATGGAAGAGAGCAAGAAGAAATAAGAGAATACGCCTAAAAGGAACGGACGGTTGCGGCGTTCATTGATTTTTCTTCCCAACTCTGGATAGTTCCCCGTCAGTGACCGTTCTGATGTCCGTCCCTTTAGGTATATCCATGAGCTGGATGTTCGGGAGCAGCAGAATTTTTTGGCGAAACCAACCTCGGCGAGTGCAACGAGCCGGACTTTCGCCAACTCCCGACTTCCACGAGCATGGCTTGCCTAAGCTCACTCCTGTACGCTTAGGCACAGCGCTCGCACCACTTCCCCTCCCATTATCAGCCCTGCGGCAGCGGGAACAAAGGCATTGCTGGCTGGCGTTGGCCGATGCCTTGGTGCGGTTTGGCATCCAACCTCCTCGCAGTCGTGCTGTTTGCCGAGCGGACGCACAGGCTGTTCCTCGCTGCACACCACCTTCAGGCGTTTCACGCCAATCTCACGCAACTTCTTTCTCATGGCTTTTGCCAAGGGATCCATTTTCGTCTTGTATATGTCGGTCACGCGAAATGCCGTGGCTTCCATCTTGTTTGCCGCGCCCATACAGCTGATCAGTGGCACACGAGCTTCCCAGCAGCGGCGTGCCAATTCTATTTTTGCCGCCACAGTGTCAACACAGTCGAGCACATAGTCATACACCGTAAGGTCAAACTCACCGGCATTGGCAGGCAGGTAGAACACTGCGTGCTTGCCCACGATGCAGTCGGGATTGATGTCGCGTATCCGCTCCTCGGCCACGTCGACTTTCAAGCGTCCCACTGTGCTGTCGAGTGCAATGATTTGCCGATTGATGTTAGTAACGTTAACGCTGTCGTTGTCGAAAATGTCTATCGCCCCTATCCCACTGCGAGCCAGCACCTCCACGGCATGGCCGCCAACGCCGCCGATGCCAAACACAGCCACGCGACTATGCCCAAGGCGTTCCATTGCCTCTTCGCCAAAGAGAAGTTGCGTCCTTTGGAATCTCTCTTGCATCTAATCTAAATATGTATCTTGGAATTTTGCAAGCCCGGAAAGCGACTTGCGGCCTGATGTTTTGTAGTGGATAGGGGAATCGAACCCCTATGCCAAGATTGAGAATCTTGTATCC
>CAZURD010000078.1:0-11103 GCA_964623445.1 uncultured Prevotella sp.
TTACGGATTGTGGCTTCGGCGCGCATGGCGAGGCGGCGCATATGGCGGTGAAATCCAACATTAACCGCGTTGTAGCACCGTTGCAACGCGCCGGGGCTAACTTTGCGGCAGGTATGTGCGGCCGTCCGCCCATTGCGCGGCCGTCCGCCGAACGCAATGTTTATGGAAAGCAAGAAGAGCAAGACCGTGTGGCCAGTAGTGGAACGCGACCTTAGTTGGATGTATTTCAACCGCCGCATATTGCAGGAGGCAGAGAAGGAGGGCGTGCCCGTGATGGAGCGGATGTCGTTTCTCGGCATCTATTCAAACAACCTCGACGAGTTCTTTCGCGTGCGCGTGGCATCGCTCAGCCGCATAGCCGAGGCGAAGGAAAAGGTGACAAAGGCCGAGCGCGACCGCGCGAAGAACACCATAAAGGACATAAACCGACTGAACGCCGACTATAACCGCGAGTTTGAGCGCGCCGTGGCCGGCGTAACAAAGGAGCTTGAAAGCCACGGCATAAGGCTGCTGCACGAGACGGAACTCAACGACGAGCAAAAGCGATACATATACAAGCTCTACGCCGACCGCCTCAACGGCTGCACCAACCCGATATGGCTAAAGGAAATAAAGGAGATAGGCTATACGGACGACGACGGCATCTACCTCGCCGTGAGGCAACTGCGGTGGCGCGAGGGGCGCAAGAAGCCCGCCGTGGGCTACGCCCTCATCAAGGTGCCCGACCGCGAGGTGGGGCGATTCGTAAGGCTGCCGCCCACAGACGGCTTCGCAAACATCATGTATCTCGACGACGTGATTCGCCTGTGCCTGCCGTACATCTTCATCGGCGGCGGCGCGTGTACGTATGAGGCATACTCGTTCAAGTTCACCAAGGATGCCGAGATGGACATAGACAACGACCCAGACCACGGCGTGATGCAAAAGGTGGCAAAGGGAGTGAAGAGCCGCAAGCGCGGCGAGCCTATCCGCGTGATTTACGATGAGCGTATGCCCAAGGACTTGTTGCGCAAGGTGATGGCGCGGCTCAACGTGGACCAGCTCGATACCATCGTCAGCGGGGGCAGATACCAGAACCACAAAGACCTCATGGCCTTTCCCGACTGCGGCAAGGCGGAACTGCACTATCCGCTCTGGCCACCCATAGCCAAGGCCGAACTGGAGGCTGCGGACAGCGTGATGGAGGCCGTAAGGCAGCGCGACAGGTTCCTGCACGTGCCCTATCACTCGTTCAACGGCTTCATCCGACTGCTGCGCGAGGCCGCACTAAGCCCCGACGTGCGCGAGATAAGGGCCACGCTCTACCGGCTGGCAAGAGACTCAAAGGTGGTGAACACGCTGATTTGCGCCGCACGCAACGGCAAGAAAGTGACGGTGGTGATAGAACTGCTGGCGCGTTTCGACGAGGAGAGCAACATCAACTGGAGCAAGCGTATGCAAGAGTCCGGCATTGAGGTGGTGTTCGGAGTGGAGGGACTGAAAGTCCACTCCAAACTGGTGTACATAGGGGCAAGGGGCGGCGACATAGCCTGCGTGGGAACGGGCAACTTCCACGAGGGCAACGCAAAGCTCTACACCGACTATATGCTTATGACGGCCAAGCCTACGCTTGCCTCGGAGGTGAAGAAGGTGTTCGACTTCATCCGGAAGCCGTTCAAGCCGGTGCGCTTCCGCGAGCTGCTCGTGTCGCCAAACGACATGAAACCGCGCATCATGCGCCTCATAGACAACGAGACGCGCAACGCAAGGGCGGGCAGGGAAGCATGGATGAAGCTGAAGATAAACCACATAACGGATGCCGATGTGGTGGAAAAGCTCTACGAGGCAGCCGAGGCGGGGGTGAAGATAGACATACTCCTGCGCGGCAACTGCTCGATCGTGCCATCGGAATCGCCAAACATGCACGTCGTGGGCATAATCGACCGCTATCTGGAGCACTCGCGCATACTCGTATTCGCTAACGGCGGCGCACTGAAATACTACATCGGCAGCGCAGACTGGATGCCGCGCAACCTGCTGAACCGCGTGGAAGTGCTCACGCCTGTGGACGACGAACGGATGCAGGCCGACTTGATGCGCACGATAGACTACGGGCTGCGCGACACCACGAACGGGCGCATAGTGGACGGGCACGGGCTGAACGCCATGCAGGAGGGCGAGCCGTTCCGCTCGCAGGAACGCCTGTACGCCGACTACGTGGCCGAGGCGGCGCAGGACGCGGCGGCCCTTGGCCTGACGAAGTAGCGCGGACTAAGCCAAATAAGCTCCCCCTACCCTCTGTCTTAAAAAACGAAGTAAATCATTCTGACTGATGGAAAACAGCAATTTCGCCGCCATCGACATTGGCTCGAACGGCGCCCGCCTGCTGATCAAGAACGTGATAGAAGACGCGAGCGGCAACTATGAGTTCTCAAAGGTGCTCTTCCTGCGCATCCCGCTGCGCCTTGGAAAGGACGTGTTCACCGTCGGCGAGGTGTCGCAGGAGCGCGAACGCATGATGATGTGCATGATAAAGGGCTGCAAGCAACTGATGAAGCTCTATCGCGTGGAGCACTATCGCGCCTGCGCCACCTCGGCAATGCGCGACGCTGCCAACGGGCAAAAGATTCTCCGGCGCATCCGCAAGGCCACGGGCATAGACATTGAGATTATCACCGGCAGTGAGGAAGCCCGCCTCTTGTGCGCCAATACGCTGGAGAGCGGATACGCCCAGCAGGGCAACTACGCCTACATGGACGTGGGAGGAGGCAGCACCGAAATATCAATGATAAGCGACGGACGCTTCGTAGGAAGCCGCTCATACAACATCGGGACACTGCGGATGCTCTCCGGGGCGGTAGACTCCGACACCGTGGCACGCCTGAACGAGGACATGGCGGCGTATGCGGCGCAGTATCAGGACATCTCAATAATCGGCTCGGGAGGTAACATCAACAAGCTGTGCCGCCTCTACGACAGCGGAAAGGGCAAGAAAGGCAAGGACACACTGCCCGTGGCAGGCTTGCGCGCACTCTGCGACGAGATGAAACCGATGGCCTATCGCGAGCGCATGGAACGCTTCTCGCTCAAGCCCGACCGCGCCGATGTCATCATACCGGCCGCCGAACTGTTCCTCAACGTGGCCGACGCGCTCGGCTGCAAGACAATACACGTGCCCAACATCTCGCTCGCCGACTGCATAATAGATGCCTTGTACAAGCGCGTGCGCCTCGGCGTGTGACGGTTGTATGAATACGAAATGCCGGCGATTCGGGCTTCTTGCCTAAATCGCCGGCATTTTCTATGGTTGTGTTGCCGCCTGTATTGGAGCACAACGGATGTACTCCCGGCGGGCGATGCTTACTCTGCGCGGAGCGTGAAACGCTTGAAGTTGACCACAGTCAGCTCCTTGTCGGCAGCATGGAGATAGTCGGAGACGCTGAGCTTGGTGTCCTGTATGAACTCCTGATTGAGCAGGCAGGAGTCCTTGTAGAACTTCGCCATGCGTCCCTTTGCGATGTTCTGCACCATCTGCTCGGGCAAGTTGGCGGCCTTCTGCTCTGCCACCTCTTTCTTGATCTTGCGGATCTCGTCAGCCTGTGCCTCTGTGATGTTCTTCTTGGCAATGCCTTCGGCGAGGTGTTCCTCGTTCTCTGCGATGTAAAGGTTGAAGCCTGCCTTCTTCAGGGCAGCCTCCACGGCCTTCTGCACCTGCTCCTCCTTGGTCTTCTCGATGGCCACTTTCATCTCGGTGTCCTTCACCTCCTGCGGGACGCTTGCCTCATCGAGAGCCACTGGGTTCATCGCGGCCACCTGCATGGCTATTGCGTGAGCCTGTTCCTCGGCGGGCTTGTTGGTCTGCACCATCGTGCAGAGCATGTGTCTGCCCATGTGGTCGTAGGTGGAAACGTTGTCGCCGGTGATGTAGCAGTATCCGTCAAGCTCCATTTTCTCGCCCGTGATGCCCGAACGAGCCACCACAGCATCCTGCACGTTGGTGCCGTCGGCCAGCGTCAGTTCCTTCACTTGGTCGAGCGTGGTGGCCTTTGCGGCCACGGCAGCGTCGAGGATGTCTTGCGTCAGCTTTATGTAGTCTGCGCCATTGGCAACGAAATCAGTCTCGCACTTCAGGGCGATGATGGCGGCGAAGCCGTCGGCGGCTTTCACGAGCACGCATCCGTTGGAGGTTTCGCGGTCGCTGCGCTTTGCGGCGATGGCCTTGCCCTTCTCGCGGATGATCTCCATTGCCTTGTCGAAGTCGCCCTCCGAGTCGTTGAGGGCTTTCTTGCAGTCGGAAAGCCCCGCGCCGGTCATCTTGCGGAGCTTCTGAATGTCAGCTATTGTAACAGCCATTGTGTTGTCTTGTTGTTTTGTTAGCGAAATGTTGTCGGTGGCTCGCCGTTGTCCCGCGGCAGTAGGCTTGTCGCCTCGTTCCCTGCCCGTGGCAACGGCGTGCGTTTTCGTCAAGCCTCTGCGGGGGTCTCCTCTGCGGCCTGTTCAGTGGCCTGCTCCTCTGCCGGTGCGACTTCGGCGGCCTCTGTTGCCTCGCTTCCAGCCTTCGGGGCATCCTTGCGAGCGCGGCGGGCGCGGCGCGGACGATCCTCTGCTGCTTCAGCCTCGGCCTGTGCCTGTGCGGCGGCCTCGTCGGCCTTCTCGGCCTTGCGCTCCTCCAGTCCCTCTGCGATGGCGGCGCAGCAAGCGGTGAGGATCACCTCCACGCTGTCCTTGGCATCGTCATTTGCGGGTATCACGAAGTCGACGTTGCGCGGGTCGGAGTTGGTGTCCACTATGCCGAACACCGGTATTCCGAGGCGGTTGGCCTCCTTGACGGCGATGTTTTCCTTGAGCACGTCAACCACGAAGATGGCCGACGGCAGGCGCGTGAGGTCGGCTATGGAGCCGAGGTTCTTCTCCAGCTTTGCCCTTTGGCGGGTGACTTGGAGAAGTTCGCGCTTGGAGAGGTTGGAGTATGTGCCGTCGTTCATCAGCTTGTCGATGTTGGCCATCTTCTTCACTGCCTTGCGGATGGTGGGGAAGTTGGTGAGCATTCCGCCCGGCCAGCGTTCTGTAACGTATGGCATGTTGACGGCGGTGGCCTTGTCGGCGATTATGTCCTTTATCTGTTTTTTAGTAGCAACGAAGAGAATCTTCTTGCCTGAGCGTGCGATTTGCTTGAGGGCTTCTGCGGCCTCGTCAACCTTTGCTACGGTCTTGTAGAGGTCGATGATGTGTATGCCGTTGCGCTCGGTGTAGATGTATGGAGCCATTGCGGGGTTCCACTTGCGGTGCAGGTGGCCGAAATGGCATCCGGCCTGGAGCAGCTGGTCAAAGTTTGTCCTTGGCATTTGTCTTTGTTATTGTAGGGTTGTTTACGTTCTTTTTTATTCTTTTTGTTAGAATCAGCCTGCGAGTAACCATCCCTCCGTGCCCCGTGCGGTTGCGACCTGTATGGCGTAGAGTTCCGTTGGGGTGTGCTTGGCCTTGCCGTAGGGTCTGGGTCTCACCGGTTTAGATGCTAAACAGTGTTCAGGCTGCCCTTGCCGCCGTTGTCGTCTGGCGGCATTGGGCTTGTTAGCGCTTGCTGAACTGGAAGCGGCGGCGAGCCTTGGGACGTCCCGGCTTCTTGCGCTCCACGACGCGGGAGTCGCGCGTGAGGAAGCCGTGGTCTTTCAGGTTCTTCTTGTCTTCGGCGTTGATTTTCACCAGTGCGCGGGCGATGGCGAGGCGCATGGCCTGGCTTTGGCCGGTGAATCCGCCGCCGTCGAGGTTGGCCTTGATGTCATATTTCCCGGCGACTTCGAGCAGTTCGAGCGGCTGCTTCACCACATATTGCAGTATGGCAGAGGGGAAATATTCGCTGATGTCTTTCTTGTTGATGGTTATCTTGCCGCTTCCCTCGCTCAGGTAGACACGTGCCACGGAGCATTTGCGGCGGCCTATTGCGTTGATTACTTCCATTTTCGCTCTTTATTTATACTGGTTGATGTCTATTGCCTTGGGAGATTGCCCCTGATGCGGGTGCTCTGGTCCCTCGTATATATAGATGTTGCGCATGAGGCTGCGTCCCAGCGGGCCTTTGGGGAGCATTCCCTTGAGGGCGTGGCGCAGTATGCGCTCGGCTCCGTTCTTCTTCTTGCGGAGTTCGGCGGGCGTTGCGAAGCGTTGTCCGCCGGGATAACCAGTGTAGTGGATGTAGACCTTGTCGGTCTCTTTCTTGCCTGTGAAGGCTGCCTTCTCGGCGTTGACGATGATTACGTTGTCACCGCAGTCAACGTGTGGCGTGAAGTTTGGCTTGTACTTGCCGCGTGCCAGCTTGGCCACCTTTGAGCAGAGGCGACCCACCACTTGGTCAGTGGCATCGACGACAACCCACTCCTTGTTGGCCGTGGCCTTGTTGGCGGAAATGGTCTTGTAGCTTAAAGTGTTCATTTTAAAGTTTGGTTTACTACTAAAAAACATTAGTTTCTCACCCCTGCGGCTTCTGCCGGGGGGCTGGGCGCAGATTCACTAACCACCACGCCTGGCCAAAGACGCGGCTATTAACACTTTGCCCGTGGGGAGTCTAAGGCTCTCCCCGATGTTTTTGGAATAATCGGTGTGCAAAGGTAGTACTTTTCCGCTTTTCCATATATTAGCGGAATGCACTACAATAAAATATTTATGCTTTTTTAAGAAAAGGCTCATCGCGATGCGATGCCGACTTCGGCTTCGTGGCGTTGTGCATTGCGCGCCTTTCACCCCGTTTGCAGGCCTGCTGCCGTCGCTTCGCTGGCGATGAGCCGCCGGGGCGTTGTGCTGACTGTGTTTTACCGTGGCGACAGACGGATGTCTCCGTCGCGTGGCATCCGTTTCCCCTCCGTCGCTATCCTTTTCCGTGCAGCAGGTTCATAAATTCCTGCCTCGTCTTTGCCTGCTGGAACGCTCCGCTAAAGTCGCTGGTGGTCGTGATGGCGTTCTGTGTCTGCACGCCGCGCATCTGCATACAGAGGTGCTGGGCCTCTATCACCACCATCACGCCGAGTGGGTGGAGCGTCTGGTCGATGCACTCCTTTATTTGCAGCGTCAGCCTTTCCTGCACTTGCAGCCGCCGCGAGAATATCTCCACCACGCGGGCAATCTTGCTCAGTCCCGTGATATACCCGTTGGGGATGTACGCCACGTGTGCCTTTCCGAAGAACGGGAGCATGTGGTGCTCGCACAGCGAGAAGAAGTCGATGTCCTTCACGATGACCATCTGGCTGTAGTCCTCCTTGAACAGTGCGTCGGTTAGCACCTTGTGCGCGTCCATCGTATAGCCACAGGTCAGCGTCTGCATGGCCTTTGCCACGCGCATGGGCGTTTTCAGCAGCCCTTCGCGCTGTGTGTCCTCGCCGAGAAGTGAGAGTATGGCTTCGTAGTGCTTGGCCAGTTTGTCCAGTCCCTCGCGTGTTTGGTCGTTGTTGCTCATGCCAGTTCAGTATTGCACAGTTATTTTTCCTTTCACGATGGTGGCCTTTTCATAGCCCATCTCTTTCACTTTCAGCAGCATTTGGTGTGCTTCTTCGTAGGTGCGGTAGTTCCCCACGCGGCATATCCAGCGCGGCGAATAGAAGTGTACGTACACCGGCTCGTCAGGGAAACTCAGCTTTATGTCGTTTCCCACGCGCTCGGCCTCCTGCCGGTCACGCCTTGTGTTGCCTCCCGCGAAGGCCTGCACACGGTAGCCGTCCACCTTGGTACCGTTCACAATCACCTTTTTCCTCGTGTCGTTGTCTTGCGATTGCGTTGCCGTCTGCTGGCTTGCCACGTCCTCACGTGCCTCCGTTTGCTTCTTGCTGCCGGATTCACGCGCCGTCCCTGTGGCCTTTGCCTCTTCGGCGGCCTTGGTGGATGTGGAGGAGCTTGATGCCGTGCCGTTCACGAGAGCGTCGATGGCATCGTCGTGGTGTATGGTGACGGTGCCCCGTGCCGTGCCCTTTTGTTGCAGTCTTTGCGTGAAGGTCTGCGCCTGTGCGGCCTGTGCGGCCAGCAGCATGATTATTGCTACTATTGGCTTCATGTCTTGGTAATGTGTGAGGGGTTGGGGGACGTTTGTGCAGTTGTCGCGGCGGGCGGCCGTTGTCTGTGCCGCCCGCCGCGTCCGCGTGCTTCAGCTTAGCTGTGCCTTATTCCTTCCAGGCATCGATGATGCCCTTAAAGTCGGCAGCCTTTAGCGATGCTCCGCCGATGAGTCCGCCGTCGATGTCGGGCTTGGCGAAAAGTTCCGGGGCGTTGCTTGCCTTGCAGCTGCCGCCGTAGAGTATTGTGGTGTCGTCGGCCACGGCCTCGCCGTACTTTTCCGCGATGGTCTGGCGGATGTAGGCGTGTATCTCCTCGGCCTGTTCAGCCGTTGCAGTCTTGCCCGTGCCGATTGCCCAGATGGGTTCGTAGGCGATGACGACCTGGCGGAACTGCTCCTCCGTGAGGTTGAACACGCTGCCTTCAAGCTCGGCCTTCACCACCTCGTTCTGCCGTCCCTGCTCGCGCTCTTCGAGGCTTTCGCCAATGCAGAAGATTACCTTCAGGCCGTTTTTCAGGGCGAGAAGCACCTTTTCCTTCAGTATTTCGGGGGTCTCTCCGTAGTAGCCGCGCCTTTCAGAGTGGCCGAGAATGACATACTGTGCGCCGGTGCTCTTCACCATTGCCGCCGATACTTCGCCCGTGTAGGCTCCGCTTTCCTTGTCGGCACAGTTCTCCGCTCCCAGTGCCATGACGCTCTGGTCGATGGCCTGTGCCACGGGTGCAAGGTGTATGAACGGCGTGCAGATGATGACGTCGCAGTTGGGCTTGTCGGCCTTCAGTGCGCCATTAAGCTCGTTGGCCAGTGCCAGGCCGTCTTGCAGGGTCATGTTCATCTTCCAGTTGCCTGCTACAATCTTCTTTCTCATCGTTGTTGTCTTGTTTTATTGCTGTTTTGGTCTTGTCTTTCCTTTTGCCTTTCCTCACGCGCCTCACGTATCTCGTCCACGCCCATAGGCGGTCGGCGATGGAGAGCAGCGTCAGCGGGAGCACGAACCACACCGTGATGGCGAGTGCCGTGCGCGGTATCGAGTTGTCCGGTGTGCGTCCCAGCTCTATTTCTTCGAGCGGGTCGTTGAGTGCATATTCGTCCGGCAGCCGGTTGTGGCTCCATTTGCGCACCACCTTGCCGTCCTTCAGCAGCACCAGTCCGGGGTTGCTGCGTATGACGGTTTGCAGCGTGGTTGCGTCGGTCGTGGCGTATGGGTATTCGGCTCCCGTGATGTCGCGCCAGCGTGCCCGCGCCTCGTCGCCGCTTGCCGTGAGGCAGAGGAACGGGTAGCCGTAGTCGGAGGCATACTCGTACACTTGGTTGATGAGGCCGAGCTGACTGTCGTCGGCCTGCTCCAAGTATGGCGCGATGAGCAGGAACGTGTATCCGCTGTCGGCGAGCACGGCCTCGGTGATGTCCTCGCCATTGTCTGCCACGATGGAGAAGTCGTGTATCGGGGGCACGTATCCCTCGGCCACCATCTTCGTTTCGCTGCTGACAAACGTCCACGTTGAGTCGGGATAGTTGTCGATGGTGAACTCCCTCCGCTCCCCGTCCTTCTCCATTGTGAACGTAGTCTCGAACTGCGGCTGCGGCGCGTCGGGCGGGATGGCCATGCCTTGGCGTATGTCTGCCCCCTCGTGGTAGGGACGGAAGTCGAACTGCGGCCTGTCGTAGAGACTGATGGCCGAAATGACTACGATGAATACCGCGCTGTAGTTGAGCACGATCCACTGGTTCGTGCGGCTGATGAAGCGCACCATGTCTAACGGCCGGCGCGCCAGTGCCACGGTCATCGCGAGCAGTGCCACGTCTTTCCAGAACGTCTGCCAGTTGGTCAGCTTCACCGCGTCGCCGAAACAGCCGCAGTCGCTGATTGGCTCGGCCACGGCAAGCCACAACGTGAGCGGCGTCATCACGCACATCACCGCCACCAGCAGCCGCGAGACAAGTCGTCGGCGTATGGCGAAGAGCAGGCAGATGCCCAGCCAGAACTCCACGGCCGACAATGCCACTGAGGCGGCGAGCATCACCAACTGCGGCACGACGCCGGCCAGCCCCATCGCTTCAAGATAGTCCTCTATCTTGTATTTCGTGCCCAGCGGATCCACGGCCTTGACGAATCCCGACAGCACGAACGTCGCCGCCACGGCCAGCCGCATCACGTTGATGGCCGCGACGCGCACCTTGGCGTTCATCGGCCTTGAGCCTCACTCTCCCCGAGGCGTATTGCGCCGAACACAGCGTAGTTGATGATGTCCATGTAGTTGGAGTCCACCCCCTCACTGGCCGTTGCCTCCCCGGGGTGGCTTTCCATCTGCTTTATGCGTTGTATCTTGGTGAGTATGAAGTCGGTGTAGCTCGTGACGCGCATCGAGTGCCACGCCTCGTCGTAGTCGTGGTTCTTGCGCTTCATCAGTTCGAGGCTCTCGTGGGCGTAGTGGTCGTAGAGGGCGAGTGCCTCATCGTTGCCCATATCCACTGTGTCGGCGAACCCGCGTTCGAGCTGCATCAGCCCCACGATGCCATAGTTCACCAAGGCCAGGAACTCCGGCCTGATGCCCTCGCCCACGAGCGACAGTCCTTTCACCTCAAGGCTGCGTATGCGCTTGGCCTTGATGAAGAGCTGGTCGGTGAGCGACGTTGGCCGCAGTATGCGCCACGAAGCCCCGTAGTCGTGGAGCTTGCCGGCGAACACGGCGCGGCATTCGGCCATCACCTGTTCAAATTCTTGGTTGGTGTCCATCGGTTCGATTGCCATCCGCTCTACATTGTTTATATGTGTGCGCGGCATTTCTCGTTGCAAATTTAGGCATTTTCGCCGAAAGAGCAAAATATGGCGACTTGTTTTAGGGTGGCGCGCGGCGTGGCTTGCGCAGGCTGCGCCGCTTTTGGCCCGGCACTTCCGCCCCATGCAACCGTTCGGCGCACGCACGGTTTCACCTTTCCTCTTTCCGGGAGGCCAATGCGAAACTGTGCGTGCCAATGTTGCAGTCAAGCGGCGAAGCCGCCTATCTGTGCCGGACGTGACGCGGCAACGTCACTTGCCGCCCTTGTTCACCTTGCAAACCTGGCCGTTGCCTGTCAGCACGTAA
>CAZURD010000079.1:0-10742 GCA_964623445.1 uncultured Prevotella sp.
TCTGCATTTATCAAGGACGAATGCGCCAATGACACCCTTTCTGACTGATTTGCCGCCCACAATGCCGCATACGCATCACTCCAACTTTGGTTTCAGCTCATCGGGCGAGTCGTTCGTGAACATATTGACGGCAGGAGCTTGCTTTTCAAAGAAGTCCGTGATGACCTGTGGCTCAAGCGTCAATGCAGGATGGAAATCGTCTCCAGACATATATTCTAAAAGAGCCTTGCGCATTTGACGCGCCACCACACGCTTGTCAAGTGCAGAACTGAGGTCCATCGTGGTCATTACAAGTCGTCCTCCGCCCACATTGGCCTCTATGAGCATAGCGAGCTTGCGGCTAACATGCCACGTGTCGATGGGCTGAATGGGCGGCTGATAGTCGGCTGGCAGCTCACACAGGTTCATCACCTGTGCCTTGTTGAGCAGCTCCCACCAGTTGAGGTTGCCCCAATCGTCGGTGGGGAAGGCGCGGAAGAGCGGGTGAGAGGTGTCGATGTAGCATCCTGTGGTATGCGGCGGGCGCATCTTGAACCAGCTTGTGTTCCAGAACACGGGCAGATAGGTTTGCTTCACGTCGCTTCCGAGCGTCACCTTACCCGCCGCCTCAATGAGCACGCGCCCTCCCGCCGCAAGCGTTGCCAAGGCCTGTGCGTCAAGCGTGTCTGTGACATATATGCCTTCAGCATCCGGCATTCTCACCGTTTCGGGATACACCCAAAACTCCCACGTGTTCATTGGCTGGCGCAGGCCGGCGTTTTCGGCCTCCACCATCACGGCAAGCGTGAGCTTTTGCGGGCCGGCGATGCGCGCGAGAGGCAGCTCCACGCGCCCGAGGTCGATATTCTTGCCAAGCGGCAGTTCCCCTGCCCTTAGGTTGCCGGAGGCCACGATGCGTCCGTCGGCAGAGGTCACAGTGAACGACGACGATGCTCCGCGCAACGGCTCGCTATAAGCATTGTACAATTCAACGTCGACACGGAGCGTGTCTGCCGTGGTATATACAAACTTCGGAAATTTGGCCAGCGGCACAACAGGCGAACAGAACTCCACCCAGCGGTCGGCATCGCAATAGCCTTTCTCGCGCCAAAACACGTTTAACACGCCAACGAGAGCCGTGCCCTGCCCACTGTAATCGTTGAGCGACAGAGCCTGAAAGCCCGCATAGTCGCGCGTGCGGAGGTTGCGCTCGATGTCATACTTATAGGCCAACGTTTGCAGCCGGCCACTGGCCATGAGGAACTTCCTGTCCATAGAAGCCATTCCGCCGTCGCGCAGCAGGTCGGCGAATATCTCAAAATTGCGTGCCTTGTACACGCCCGTGTATTGGCTTGTTTCCGCAAGGTCGGGAAAAGCGCACCACTGCCCCATCTCATGGCTTAGGTAAGGTTCGTTGCAGTTGAACGTGACAGGCGTGCTCCCCTTTTGTGTCACTCTGACGATGGCCTCGTTGAAATTGTCAACCGATTGCGGCGCACGGCTGTCCCAGTCAAGTCCGCGCGCACCACCCTTCACGTGGAACTCACTCTTGGGGTCCCATGCCCATCCTCCGCCGACGGATGCGCCGCAATAGACACGCCGCCGATCGCCAGTCTGCTGCCAATGCTCCACGAACCGTCCTGTCCACGTCACCCAGTCGCCCGCTGGCTCGTTTCCTGCGGCGAGCATACAGAACGACGGATGGTTGCCGTAGGCCTCAACCATGCGCTCCGTTTCCTCTAACAGATAGCGGTCGATCGACATTCCCCTGCCAAGGCGCACGCCATGATTCGGCCACGACGGCCCTTCGGGCTGGAGGTAGAAGCCCACCTCGTCGGCTGCGGCAAAGGCCGCTTCCGGCGGGCAGTAGGAGTGAAAACGCATCATGTTAAGCCCATATTCCTTGCACTTGTTGAAAATGGCGAGCCACGATGCCTCGTCAGTGGGCGGATAGCCTGTGAGCGGGAAGCAACAGTTCTCCACCGTCCCGCGCATCCACACAGGGCGGTCGTTGACGTAGAACTGTCGTCCACGTATGGTGAAATCGCGCATTCCAAACGACGTAAGCACCGTATCGCGCCCGAGGATGGAAGTGAGTGTGTAGAGATTTGGCGAGAACTCGTCCCAAAGCAGCACGTCGTCGCCCATCGGCAGCGTCACACTGACCACGCCGGCAGTGTCGGCCACAAGCCTCTTGCACTCATGCGTGCGTCCCGCCACGCTGAAGCGCAAGTCGTAGGGGCCATTGCCTCCGGCGATGCGAAGCCTCACGTCGATGGCCTTTGCCGCCACGTCAGGATAGACCTGCACATTATTTATATATATAAGAGGGCGAGCCTGAAGTTCAATGCGCCCAATGATGCCGTTCCAGTCTCCTTGCGTCTGGTCGGTGACGCTGTGGGAATCCTGCCCTACGCACACGTTCTCAATGCCATTGTACACACGGATGGAAATCTCATTGTCGCCCCCAAAGTTGACGTATGGCGTGACATCGAACACGTGGGGCACACTAAGAGACGAGTCGCGACCGGCCTCATGGCCATTGACGAATACCGCAGTCTCGATATGCGGACGTTCAAGATAGAGGAAAACGTGCTGCTTGTGCCACGACTTCGGCACGGTGACATTGCGGGCGTACCACGCCGTGCCCACATAATGGCGTTCGGGAGTGAGGAAAAACGGGAACTTCATCTGCCCCGCCACACGATACTTGGCCATGTAGGGGTTGAAGAAGAACGACGAGTCGTAGAGGCTTCCCACCCATTGCGTGTTCACGCTCACCTCCTGTCCCTTGCCGTTGGTGAGCATTGAGCCGGGCAAAGTCACTTGGTCCGGACAATCGGAGGCATCGCCCATGCCGAACCGCCATTCCCCGGAGAGGTCGATGCGACCCTGTGCGTTGGCCATGAGAACGGCCAAGGCGAGCGCGGAAAACATCAGAATCTTTCGCATATTACTCTTCGTTGATAGGTTTTTCTCTATAAATGCGTTGTAAAAATACAAATAAAATCAAGACAGGCCGATACACAAAGAAAGAAAAACGCACATTATGCGCATGTCACAGGCTTCGCGGCACTCCCCGCCCCCTGCATCCACCAACATCTCCTGAACTCTTTCCCCACGGCAAAGGCCGTCAAGAAGGCAGGCCATGCCGTGGGGAAAAGGGCTTCACAACGATACCACGGAGACGGCTTTCACCTCCTCCCCCGGTTCGTCCACATCGGCTTCGCGCGGGAAATACACTGGCATGTCGCGCTGGAGCGGCAGGATGCACAGCTCCACTTGCCGGCAGTCGGCCGGCAACCGCCACAGTCCGAGAAGCATGGGGCGGCCATTATAAAAGTTGTCGGCCACGAGCTTGCCGTCTGCATAGATACGGGCCACGTCGCCACGGTAGTCGATTTGCAGCATACGACCTTGGCGACGATTCGCCTCCGGCAGGATTATCGTGTAGACAGCCGCACTATCGAAGTCGGCATCCGTTGGCTCTTCTGCCACCTTTTGCACTCCGATTGGTATCTCGCGCGGCGTGCCCGCCTCACGGACTTTCGTCACACTGGCTTCAAGAAGCTGGTCGTCGCGAACAATGTCTGGCAAGAAGAGCCGCCCTGCCTCGTCGGCTGTGAGCAGGTATATGTTGCCGACGACGGGGCGTTCCGTGCCGCGCGGCTTGACATTGCGCAACGTCTTGCCGCGATAGCGAATCTCGGTTGGCACGCCTTCCACCTGTGCGAGGAATATCTTTCCGTCGCGACAGGCCACAACCTGCGCAGTGGCATACTCCATTCCGCCTATGTTCACGGGGAAAATGCAGGCCGCACCGGCAGGCACTGTGAATGGCTTGGACGGGAATGTGACACCGCACACGGTGAACTGCACGCCCTCCTTGGCCGAAAGCTGTTGCAGGCGTTCATAGTTGTTGACGAATACGAAGCCGCTGTCGCCCGCCGCACGGTATGCCCAGCGCAGGTGGCTGTCGTCACCTTTTGGCACGTCTTGCGGGCAGGGGAACACGGCATCCATCGGCGCGAGCGTCTCTGCATAGTCGTGCATGAACAGGTGCAGCTTGCGAAGCATGAAATAATGCGGGTTGAACTGTCCAAACTCGCCCATCGGTGCCTGAAAGTCGTAGGTCTTCACGGGCAAGTCGTTGTAGTTCGTTGCGGGCGTGCGCTGGCACTCGTTGAGGTGTGACAGTTTGCCGTCGGGATTCGTCCCGCCGTGGTACATGTAGTATCCAAGGAGATTGCTGCCGCTGCCAAGCTTGACGATGGCGAGCGAATAGGCATCCTCGGGATAGACGTATATGCGGCGATGGTAGGACGTCATCATACCGCCGCCCAACTCACACGTGAAATACGGATAGTCACCGTCGCCCTTGGCTGTGGCTTCCTTTTGTTCGCCGAGTTGCTCGGTGGCTATCGCCGTGGAGCTGCGGAAAGCCTTGAAGTTGAACGCCTTGTAGTAGTTTCCCGCCGTTTCCTTTGTCGAGCGGTCCCAAAAGCCGTCTGCATAGTCGCCATAAAGCGGCAACATCTCTCCGAAAGGCACGGGGCGCGTAAGCTCGGGCCAGCCCGTGCGGGTATAGAACGGCAGGTCGAAGCCCACCTCCAGTGCCAGCCGTTTCAGGGCCATGAGATAGTTGCCGTTGCGCTGCTCGTTGTCAAACTGCGCCGCGATGACCGGCCCGCCGTCTTTCCACTGCAAGCCTTGCACCTGCGAATAGATCTGCCTGTACAGGGCAGCGACATATCCCATGAACCCGGGATTGTCGTCGCGCACTTTGCATCCCTTGGAAAACACCCAGTCGGGAATGCCTCCACAGCGAGCTTCGCCATGACAGAACGGGCCTATGCGCAGCACCACGGGCATGTCTTCCGCCTTGCACACTTCAAGGAAGCGGCGCAAGTCTCGCTGTCCGCTCCAGTCGAAAATGCCCTGCTCCTCTTCCACATGATTCCAAAACACGTAGTTGGCCACCATCGTCACCCCACCCTCTTTCATGCAGCGGATGGCTCGCGGCCACTCATCGGCCGGCAGGCGCGAATAGTGTATCTCACCCATTACGGGCATCACGCGCCGCCCGTCGACTATAAGGCTGCGCGAATCCCACCCCACCTCTGGCCGACTGATGCTGTCGGCAGCAGCCGGAAGCATGGCCGCAGACAGCAAGGCCAATAAAACTGTAGTCTGTTTGGTTAGCATCGGACAAAAAAATGAAATTGAGCATTGCAAATTATATGCCACAAATTTAACAAAAATATCCAGCGAGGGGCAATAGATAGTGGAAAGTATGCTTCCATTACCGGTTTTTATCAATTAGTTTAGCAAAAAAATCAAATAACAATGTTTCTCAATTGATATAGTTTTTACATTTGCGTCACAATTTAAAACAACCTTATAATAATATGAACAGCATATTGGATGGTCGCCCAGCGTTGAAGCATGAGGTCGACAAGATTGCCGAAGTGGCTGGTTACTTGTGGCAAAACGGATGGGCTGAGCGCAATGGCGGCAACATCACAGTGAACATAACGGAGTATGCCGACGAAGACATGCGCCGGAAGGAGGCCATCAGTGCCCCCATAAAGATAGGTGTCACGCTGCCAAAGCTCAAAGGGTGCTACTTCTATTGCAAGGGCACGGGCAAGCGTATGCGTGACTTGGCACGGTGGCCGATGGACAACGGCAGCATCATACGCATTCTCGACGACTGCGCAAGCTATGAGATAATTGCCGACAACGCCGTGATGCCAACGAGCGAACTGCCCTCCCACCTCACCGTACACAACCAGCTGATTGAGAGTGGCTCGGCCTACAAGGCAACGGTTCACACGCATCCGATAGAGCTGGTGGCAATGAGCCACTCAAAGAAATTCCTTGGGAAAGACGTGCTGACACGCATCCTTTGGAGCATGATACCGGAGACGAAGGCGTTCTGCCCGCTCGGGCTTGGTGTCGTTCCCTACGAGTTGCCAGGCTCTAACAAGCTGGCCGATGCCACGCTGAAAGAGCTTGAAGACTACGACGTGGTGCTCTGGGAGAAGCACGGAGTGTTTGCCAAGGGGCTCGACGTGATGGACGCATTCGACCAAATCGACGTGCTGGCAAAGAGCGCGAAGATTTACATCGCATCAAAGAGCATGGGATTCGAGCCTGACGGCATGACCGACGAGCAGATGGCAGAGATGACCAAGGCTTTCAACTTGCCGAAATGACAAACGACTACTGACTACTTAATATTAATTTTTCTTGTTACTTACTACCAAGACAAACGTGACCCCGGGACTGTGAAGCCACGGGGTTGCTTTTTGTCCCCACCCTTTCGTTTGCCCGCAAATGGCTGCGCCGAGTTCGACGGAAGTCATTTGCAACTGCCAACCGACACATTCTTTGCTGCATCTTGATGATGCCCAGAACATCATCCACATGACATTGACGGACACCGCGCGTGGCAGACGCGGCCAACAGCAGCGGGCATATCGCGCAAAAACGTCGATTTCCGTAAAAAGGGTTATCACTTCCGTAATGCCTATAACGGCACTACGCACCACATTGCCTACCTTTGCGAAAACAAGGCGGAAAGAGCCTGATGCGCAGGCACGCACGCCTTGCATCACGAAAAAGCAACAAAAACCACAACGACTATGGCAATGAAGAAAGCATTATCGTTCATCATGGCAACGATGGCCGTGGCCGTCTCTTGCACGGCACGCCAAAACCAGCAGCAGACACAGCCGCAAGACGAATCAGGCGAAACAAGCGGAGGCAAGAAAGTGCTCGTGGCCTACTTCTCATGCACAGGCACGACAGAGGCTGCCGCAAAAGCCATCGCCGAAGCCACCGACGGCACTCTCTACCGCATCGAGCCGAAACAGCCCTACACTTCGGCTGATCTCGACTGGCGCGACAAGCAGAGCCGCAGTTCGAGGGAGAACGACGACCCTACGGCTCGACCCGAACTGGCCAACAACGATGCCCACGTTGAGCTTTACGACGTGGTGTTCGTGGGATTCCCCGTGTGGTGGAATGTCTGTCCGCGAGCCGTCAACACGTTCATGGAGACCTACGACTTCAAGGGCAAGACCGTTGTGCCTTTCGCCACATCGGGAGGCAGTTCCATAGCCAACAGCGAGCGCGAGTTGCGCAAGGCTTACTCCGACGGCATCACATGGAAGCCGGGAAAGCTGCTCAACGGCTCTGAAGAGCAGGCCAAGAGCTGGGCGGCAGGCATCGTGGAATAATCCCTGCCGCATCACGCGAAAGCCCCGTGCGATTAGTGTCGCACGGGGCTTTCGCGTATCTTGCTGTCAAATCAATGCCGTCGGGGCATCCGCGCACTGCGTTGCGCGGCCACGGCAACCTCACATGGACGGCGACCAGAAGTCAACAAACCATATCTCAAACGTCAGCATACTGTAAGCCGGGATGTACGTCTGCGCCTCCGAACCGTAACCCAACTGGTGGGGTATGTAGACAATCCAATGGTCGCCGCGCCTCATGTACTGGAGCGCAGTGGCAAAACCGTCGACGAGCGCATCGCCGGAGGAATTGCCGATGGCTATCGACTGCGGATAGCTCACCTCAGGGTCGAACTCCCCGTAGTAAGACTGCGTGAAGACGTATCCCTCGGGATACGATGTCGACGGCAGCAGCCATCCCTTATAGTGTACGCTCACCGTGTCGGTGTAAAGCGGCGTGGGCTGGTCGGCATCGCCAGACTCCACCACCTCCACAAGGATATAGTCGGTGTTGCTGCCGGCAATGGTGTCCGACTTCGACCACGACTTTATGCGTCGCCACGTGGTGGTCTCCGGATTTGCCTCCATGTCGGCAAGAGCCGTCGCCGTGAGTTCCTCGAAGTAGGCCTCGTTGCGAGCCTGCCAGTCTGGGTACTCCTCCACCTCGTCATCTTCCTCCGTACATGCAGCCATGCACAAGGCGGCTGCAATCAACGGGACAAAGAAGAAAAATGAGCGTTTCTCCATCACTGCAATTTTTTGAGTAGGCTGGCGATGCTCACCTTATCCTCTATGATGGCGTTCAGTTCGGAAATGCTCACCCTCTCCTGCTCCATCGTGTCGCGGTGGCGCAGGGTGACGGTGTTGTCCTTGAGAGATTCGTAGTCCACGGTGACGCAATACGGCGTGCCTATCGCGTCTTGCCTGCGGTAACGCTTTCCAATCGTGTCTTTCTCGTCATACTGGCAGTTGAAGTGGAAGCGCAGAGCGTCTATTATCTCCCGCGCCTTCTCCGGCAGCCCGTCTTTCTTCACGAGCGGCAGCACGGCCAGTTTCACGGGAGCCAGCGCGGCGGGCAGGTGCAGAACGGCGCGCGTCTCCCCATTCTCCAGCTTCTCCTCCTCGAACGAGTGGCACATCACGCTGAGGAACATGCGATCCACACCAATCGATGTCTCGATGACATAGGGAGTGTAGCTCTCGTTGGTCTGCGGGTCGAAGTACTTGATTTGCTTTCCGCTGTATTTCTCATGCTGCGAGAGGTCGAAGTTGGTGCGGCTGTGTATGCCCTCCACCTCCTTGAACCCAAACGGCATGTGGAACTCGATGTCCGTTGCGGCGTTAGCGTAGTGAGCCAGCTTCTCGTGGTCGTGGAAACGATAGTTCTCCGCACCGAAGCCAAGGGCCTGATGCCACTTCATGCGCGTCTGCTTCCACTGGTTGAACCATTCAAGCTCCGTGCCGGGCTTCACGAAAAACTGCATCTCCATCTGCTCAAACTCGCGCATACGGAAGATGAACTGGCGAGCCACAATCTCGTTGCGGAAAGCCTTGCCTATCTGTGCGATGCCAAACGGCACTTTCATGCGCCCCGTCTTCTGCACGTTCAGATAGTTGACGAAGATGCCCTGCGCGGTCTCGGGGCGCAGGTACACTTTCATTGCTCCGTCTGCCGAAGCCCCCATTTCGGTGGAGAACATGAGGTTGAACTGGCGCACGTCCGTCCAATTCCTCGTGCCCGACAGCGGGTCTGTGATTTCCTCGTCCAATATTATCTGCTTCAGCTCGTCGAGATCAGGGCCTTGCATTGCGCGCGTGTAACGCTCGTGGAGAGCGTCGCGCTTCTGCTGCGTCTCCAGGACGCGGGCGTTTGTCTGGCGGAACTGCGCCTCGTCGAAAGCATCGCCGAAACGCTTGCGCGCCTTGGCCACTTCCTTCTCTATCTTCTCGTCGTACTTTGCTATCTGATCCTCTATGAGGTTGTCTGCGCGATAGCGTTTCTTTGAGTCGCGGTTGTCTATGAGCGGGTCGTTGAAGGCGTCCACGTGGCCGCTTGCCTTCCATATCGTCGGGTGCATGAAGATGGCGGAGTCTATGCCCACTATGTTCTCGTGGAGCAACACCATGCTCTTCCACCAGTATTCCTTTATGTTGTTCTTCAGCTCCACGCCGTTCTGGCCGTAGTCGTAGACGGCAGCCAGGCCATCGTAAATGTCGCTGCTCGGAAACACGAAACCGTATTCCTTGCAATGTGAAACAATTCTCTTGAAAACGTCTTCTTGTGCCATTTGTCTATCTTTGCTTTATGTCGGTATCGGCTGTGTCATGCACCGCCATCTCACCTGCCGCCAAAATGCGACCGACACGGGCATAACTGCGCACAAAGGTAAGCGAAAAAGGGCAAAGGGCAAAACTTTTTCACACTCATTATAGCATACTCCACATTTTTGTCCGCAAGGCGAACGGCATGGCGGAAGGAAAGCGACACGGCTCGAATGGGGGTGACACAGCCCGCTCATCCTGAAGCCGGAAGCTGGCCGGCGGGCGCACGGAGCGTGCGTTCCAGCATGGGTTGAGAACCATAAAAATCGCAAAAATCTTACGCATCGGTTACTCGTTGCGCCCGCCTTTGCGTATCTTTGTAGATGAAGCAATAGCAGCTTGGCAAGCAATCGTTCACAATCAAACACTGAATCGCATGGGAACAGACACAGAATACGTTGTGCGGATATTCGTGGCCGCCATATTCGGGGGCATCATCGGCCTGGAACGCAACTACCGCGCAAAGGAGGCGGGCTTCCGCACGCACTTTCTCGTGGCACTGGGCAGCGCACTGTTCATGGTGATTTCGCAGTATGGGTTCGATCTCGGGAGGGACGATGCGGAACACGTGTCGCTCGACCCGTCGCGCATAGCATCGCAAGTGGTGACCGGCATCGGCTTCCTTGGGGCAGGCACAATCATATTCCAGAGGCACGCGGTGAGGGGGCTGACCACGGCGGCGGGCGTATGGGTGACGGCCGCAATCGGCCTTGCCTGCGGTTCGGGGATGTATGCCCTTGCCGCCGGGGCCACTATACTCACCCTACTGTGTCTGGAGATATTCAGCGTGATGCTGGAACGCTTCGGCACGAGGACGGTTTCGGTTACGTTCTCCGCCGGAAGCAAGACCGATGTTGCCACAGCGATGGAGAAACTACAGCAGGAGGGGACAAGGGTAAGCAGTTGCAAGATAAAGGAAGAGAGCACGGCCAGCGGCAAAAAGATACATGCCACAATGGAAGTGAGAGTGAAACGCGCCGAATACAAAAGGCGTATGCTCGACATCTTGAACGAATTCGAGAATGTCGGCATTGAGAGCATTGAGTGAGCTTTCGGGGTGAAGCCGAAAGGACGAATCCCTTACAAGATTACGCCCAAAAATCCCTGCGCCTGTCATCATTGCTCCGTTGCCCTGCAACGAATGCCTTATTGGGACGCAATAAATGCCTTATTGCCCTGCATTTAATGCCGTTTCGCAGG
>CAZURD010000080.1:0-10075 GCA_964623445.1 uncultured Prevotella sp.
TTGCAATAAGGCATCCGTTGCAATGCAACGAGACCACGGTCAAGTTGGAAGGGCAAGGCTGCCACTTACAACTTGGCGGCAGCCTCCTGCCGTTTCGCACAAAATGAAGCCGCGCAAACGATGATACTCCCGTTTCATGGCTCGTTGCGCCCACCTTTCCCTCGGCGAGTCCGGAATCCAATCTGCGCGGCATGACCGCAGAATCAGCCGAAGCCTAACGGCCGATTGGGGTTAAAAAACTTCGCCATTCATTTCGCTTTGCGCTCGTCATTCACTATTTTTGCATATCCAAATCCAAAATGATGGCAGAACAACAACCAAAGCGGCAGACGCGGCAACGCAAGGCCACGCCTGTAGACAACACTTACGCCCACCTGCAACCGCAGGCTCTCGACGTGGAGAGAGCCGTTCTCGGTGCGCTGATGATAGACAAGGATGCCTACGCTGTGGTGTGCGAGATTGTGACACCGGAGAGTTTCTACGAGCCTCGCAACCAGAAAGTGTTCGCCGCCGTGCGCGACCTTAGCATGGCCGAGCGGCCTGTCGACGTGCTCACCGTGGCCGAGCAACTGGCCAAGAACGGCGACCTCGAAGACGTGGGAGGGCCGGCATACATCGCCGAACTCAGCTCGCGGGTGGCCTCGTCGGCAAACATCGAGTATCATGCCCGAATCATTGCCCAAAAGTTTCTTGCCCGGCAGCTCATCTCCTATGCGAGCGTGATAGAGACAAAGGCACTCGACGACACCACCGACATCGACGAACTGATGCAGGAGGCGGAGGGTTCGCTCTTTGAACTCTCGCGCCGCAACATGAAGAACGACTACACGCAGATAGACCCCGTGATAAAAAATGCGGTGGAAGTGATTCAGAGAGCCGCCGCCAACAAGGACGGACTGACGGGCGTGCCTACGGGATACCACAAGCTCGACGACCTCACCAGCGGATGGCAGGCCAGCGATCTCGTCATCATAGCAGGGCGACCGGCGATGGGAAAGACATCGTTTGCCCTCTCAATGGCTAAGAACATCGCAGTGGAGTACAAGCAGCCGATGGCATTCTTCTCTCTCGAAATGAGCAACGTGCAGTTGGTCAACCGCCTCATATCCAACGTCTGCGAGATAAAGGGCAACAAGATTCTCAACGGACAGTTGCAGCCCGACGAGTGGGATCGCCTCGACAAGCGGATGAACTCGCTCATCGGCGCGCCGCTCTACGTTGACGACACGCCGGGACTGTCGGTCTTTGAGCTGCGCACCAAGGCGCGGCGGCTCGTGCGCGAGCATGGCGTGAAACTGATAATGATAGACTATTTGCAGCTGATGAACGCCAACGGAATGCGCTTCAACAGCCGTCAGGAGGAGGTGTCGACCATCTCACGCTCGCTGAAAGGACTGGCGAAGGAACTCGACATCCCCATCCTCGCCTTGAGCCAGCTCAACCGTAGCGTGGAGACGCGCGACGGACCTGAAGGCAAGCGTCCGCAGCTTAGCGACCTGCGTGAGTCGGGTGCCATCGAGCAGGATGCCGATATGGTGATATTCGTACACCGCCCTGAATACTATCACATATATGAAGACGAAAACCATCGCGACCTGCGGGGCATGGCGCAGATAATAATAGCCAAGCACCGCAAGGGCGCAACGGGTGACGTGCTGCTCACGTTCCGTGGCGAATACACGCGCTTCGAGAATCCGGAGGACGCGCGCCTCGCCACTACCTCGCCAGCTGGCGGGGGCGAAATCATAAGTTCGCGCATCAACGGCGATGCCGATGGCGGCGTGCCTCCCATGCCGACTGACTACAACCCGTTCGGCGACACGATGCTGCCGCCTCCGATGCCCGAGGGGAGCGTGGCGTTCTGACGTGTGCCGGCGGCCTCACCAACCAAAGACGACCAATGAAAAAGAGAACAATACTTTCCGTGGCTCTTGCCGCCGTCGCGGCATCCACGGCGGTGGCGGGCGACGACAAAGAGCCGCTCTTCACCAAGCCGAAACTGAGCGGATATGCCCTGCTGCAATATCAGGCCTCGCTTCAGAGCGGCAACAACTCCAACTCGTTCAACCTCCGCATGGTGCGCGTGTCGCTGGGAGGCCGCGTGCTGGGCGACTTCGAGTACAAGTTGCAGGGGCAAATCAATGGCAGCACGTCGACGCTGGGCGACAGCCCGCGCCTCGTCGACGCTTACGTGGAGTGGCAGCGGTATGACTTCGCCAGGATAAAGGTGGGGCAATTCAAGCGGCCGTTCACGTTTGAGAATCCCATGAACCCGATAGACCAGGGCTTTATGAGCTACTCGCAGAACGTGTCGCGCCTCGCCGGCTTCAACGACCGCGCGGGAGGGCACGCCAGCAACGGCCGCGACATTGGCATACAGCTGCAAGGCGACCTGTTGCCAAACGCCAAAGGGCGATGCCTGCTCCACTACGAAGTTGGGGTATTCAACGGGCAGGGCATCAACACCAAGGACGTGGACAACCGCAAGGACGTTATCGGCGGACTGTGGGTGATGCCCATTGACGGGCTGCGCATAGGCGCGTTCGGATGGATAGGCTCATACGCACGCAAAGGAAACTGGACCGACGGCGACGGCAACGAGCAGTCGGGCACGGTCAGCCTGTCGCAGCACAGGTATGCGATAAGCGCGGAATACAAGAAAGGCGACTGGCAACTGCGCTCCGAATACATACACAGCACGGGCTATGCCTTTAGTGCTACGGTGCAAGACGAGGACGACCGCAGCAATGCCAACGTCAACTATGCCCTCGGAAACAAGGCCGATGGTGTCTATGCGCTTTGCATCGCGCCCATCGTGAAGCAGAAATTGCGGGCGAAGGCACGCTACGACCTCTACCGGCGCTCGGCTTCATGGACGGACAGTCGCACTCAATATGAGGTGGGACTGAACTGGGTGCTGCACAAGAACCTTGAACTTCAGGCCGAATACGCATTCATCAACGACCGTACTGCGGCAAAGCACAATTCCAGTGCGATAGACGTGGAGGTGTGTGTGAGGTTTTGACTGCCGCCGTCGCCACTTTGTCGGTGTGACTGTCTGGCGGGCGTTGCGCTGCTTGGGCTGTTGCATGGCAATCCCAAGTCGGTTGCCTAAGCCCGCAGCGATGCCTTTCCGTTGTTGTGCGGCTTGTCTGCCGATTGTGCCGACAATGGGGTGGGAGCGTTCGTGAAGCGTAACATTCAAAAGTGAGACGTGCCCGAACATGGGGCTTGCGGGAATCATTCAGTCAATCGGCTGTCGGGGTTTACCCCCAATTCCCACAAGCCCCATGTTCGGGCACGCCTCGTTTGCGTGTCATCGGGGTCGCTTTCGGCGTGGGCATCAGCCCTTTCGGCACAGCATTCGCAGCACGGCGTAGCCGCCGAACATCTGCGTTAGTAAGCCTGGCCAGCCGAGGCGCACGTCTTGCAGGGCAGTGGACATTGAGCCGCTCATGGCCCACTCTGCGGCCATGCCCACGGCTTGATAGGCCACCACGGCCACAGCCACGCCCCAGAGGGTCACGCGGCCGAGCCTCGCGGCCACCGTTGCGGCGGCCACTGCCAGCAATGCCGACTTCAGAAGAATTATTGGCAGCATCGCCGTGGGCGGCATACCGAAGAGCAAGTTGTTGGCCAGTGGCGAGAGAAAGGCCGTGAGCAGGCCTGTGCCGAGGCCGAACTTGTAGGCCGCCACGAGCGTGAAGAAGTAGATTGGAAGCCACGTCAGTCCGCCGCCGGGCACGATGTGGCAGAGCTGTGGCAGTGCGATGTTGCAGGCCACGAAGGCCGCCGAGAAGGCATAGGTGCGCGCGTTGCTCAGCGGCAGCCGGCGCACGGTGGTTGTCTGTGCTATGTTCATTGCTTTGTCTTTTGGTGTTCCACAAATTTCTTGATGGCCTCGAACGCCTCGTCGGGGTCGTCGATGTCGTGCGTCAGCAGTTCCACGGGGCAGGTGCCCGTGCCGGTGCGGTTGGCGATGTGGTTCACTTCGCAGTCACACCTCACGCTCACGTCACCGCGCCGCAGCACGTCGAGTGCCTCCTTGCTTGCCACGAGGGCATGGAGGCGAGCCAGTCCGCCGCGCACGAAAAGCAGTGCCGCGCCCCGTCCCACCACCTTGTCGGCGGCCTCGCCGCCACGGAAGAAGTCGGGTTGGCTGTCGCACAGCTCCACGAGGTCGGCCACGCCGCGTCGGCGGAACACACGCAGCTCACCGTCGCGTGAGCGCACCACGCCGCGACATCCGTCGTGGCCGAGCATCCGGGTGAGGTCAGGCGCGGTGTCCATCTTTCCCTGTCTCTGGGCGTTCTTGCATGAAAGCGCGATGCCTTGATTCCGGAACGTCCTGTTTCAAGTCCTCCACGAACTTGTCGATGCGTTGCATTTCGGCAGGAATGTCGATGCGTTGTGGGCAGTGGTCGTTGCATTGCCTACAGCCAATGCAGTGGGAAGCCTGTCGCAGGCGTGGCACAGAGCGGTCGTATCCCACGAGGAACGCCCTCCGTGCGCGCTGGTAGTCGGCTGCGTCGCCGTGTCGGTCGGGCAGGTTTCCGTCAGCGATGCACTTGTTGTAGTGCGACAGCACGCCGGGAATGTCTATGCCGTAGGGACACGGCATACAGTAGTTGCACTCGTTGCAGGGTATGGTTTTGAGGTTGTAGATGTAGTCGGCCATCCTCATCAGGAACTCATTCTCATCGTCGTCGATGGGCTTCAGTGGCGTGGTGGTGGCGAGGTTGTCGCGCAAGTCCTCCATGTGGGTCATGCCACTCAGCACCGTCAGCACCCCTTCCGGGCTTCCGGCGAAGCGCAGTGCCCAGCTTGCCACGCTGCGTTCTGGCTCGCGTTCTTTCATCTGCGCCACCACGGGGTCGGGCACATTGACGAGCCTTCCGCCGAGGAGCGGCTCCATTATCACTGCCGGTATGCCGCGTTTGTGGAGTTCTCCGTAGAGATACACGGCATCGGTGTTGCGCGGATTGATTTCGTCGGCGTAGTTCCAGTCGAGATAGTTAAGTTCAATCTGTGCGAAGTCCCAGTGGTAGCGTCCTTCGTCGTGCCATTTCAGGAGCATGTCGTAGATGCGGATGTCGCCGTGGTAGGAGAATCCGAGGTTGCGTATGCGGCCTTTCTCGCGCTGCTCCACGAGCCAGTCGAGGATGCCGTTGTCCATGTATCGTGCGTTGAACTGGGCGAGGGCATCGCCGCCCATGCCTATTCCGTGCAGCAATAGATAGTCAACGTAGTCCACTTGCAGCTCTCGCAGCGAGTTCTCGAACATCTCCTGCGACGCTTCCCGCGTCCACGTGGCAGGGGCAAAGTTCGACAGTTTCGTTGCGATGAAGTATTCGTCGCGCTTGTGCCGGCTGAGGGCTATGCCAGTGGAGCGTTCCGAAAGCCCCTTGCAGTAGCCTGGTGACGTGTCGAAATAGTTCACGCCGTACTCTATTGCGTAGTCCACTTCGCGGTTTACCATCTCTTGGTCAATCGGACTGTCGCTTGATTCGCGTGCCGAGCCTTTGCCTTCCACGGGCAGTCTCATCATGCCGTAGCCGAGGATGGAGACCTTTTCGCCCGTGCGTGGGTTCGTCCTGTATGTCATCTTGCCCTTCTGTGGCTCTGCCTGCGAGTGTCTGTCGCTGGCCTTTTTGCCCGTGCAGGCGGCCAGAAGCGGTGCTGCCGCCACTGCGCCTCCGCCGAGAGCCTTGAAGAACGAGCGTCTGCTTATGTTCTTTGCCATTGTGATTGCTTCGGTTTTGTTTGTCAGATAGTCTTGTGAATCTCGTGCCCCTCAACGTAGATTGCGCTGAACGGGCGTGCCGGACAGAGGTTTTCGCACGCACCGCAACCTATGCAGCGCGCGGTGTTGACGGCCGGAATCTTCGGCGCTTTGGGATTCTTCTGGTCGCTGCTCACCATGAGAATTGCTCCCGTGGGGCAGTGGCGCGCGCAGTTTCCGCACTCCACGCCGTCGGTGAGCGGCACGCAGTTGTCTTTCACCCATACGGCGTGGCCAATCTGCGTAGATGATTTGTCAGCTCGCGAGATAGAGATGATGGCTCCGGTAGGGCACACTTCGCCGCAACGGGTGCATTCCGGGCGGCAATATCCGCGCTCGAAGCTCATCGTTGGCTGCATCAGCGTGAGCAGGTCGCGCGATGGTCGCAGCACGCCGTTTGGGCATTGGGCCACGCAAAGCTGGCAGGCTGTGCAGTGGCGCGCCATGTTTTGCGCCGAGAGCGAGCCTGGCGGCGTGATGGGCGTGGTGCGTTTCGGGGCTATCTTGTCTTCGATGGCGGCCAGTCCGCCGTCCACTTTCTTCTTGTCTTGCGCCACAGCGGCTGCCGTAGTGGCCAAGGCTGCGCCCACGAGGAACGAGCGTCGGGCGGAGTCAATCTCCTGCTGGCTCACGCCCTTGCCCGTCTCTGCGGCCTTGGCGGCAGCTTTCGGGGCGGTGTGGGTGAACGATAGTGCGCCCTCGCGGCACTTTCCGATGCAGTTTCCGCACACTATGCAGCGCGAATAGTCGATGTTATGGTTCTTGAAGTCTATGCACGAGGCTTTGCAGTTGCGTGCGCACAGCCCGCACTTTGTGCATTTCGTCTCTTCGATGCGCACCTTCAGCCACGAGAAACGGGCGAAGAAACTGAGTATTGTGCCCACGGGGCAGACGGCGTTGCAGTAGGTTCGCCCGCCGCGCCACGCCAGAACGGCAATCGCCACGAACGACACGGTGGCAATGATGAACGTCGGCAGGCTCTTTATCCAAACGTCTGTGGAGTAGAAAGCATAGCTGTCGGCGCGTTCGGCGAGCGTCGCCAGCACGTTGTTGCCAAGTCCCCAGAGCGGGCGGAGCAGGTTCTCGGCCATGCGTCCAAACGAACTGTACGGCGAGAGCAGTGCCACAAACGAGCCGATGCCGGCCACGAAGGCCACGAGGAACAGTCCCAGGAACGTGTAACGCCAGGCGCGCAGCTCCTTGGAGGGGCGGAAACGGTTGCGCTTGCGGCGCGAGTGCAGGTGGGAAACGATGTCTTGCATGATGCCGAGAGGGCAAATCACGGAGCAGTATATGCGCCCGAAGATGAGCGTGACGGCAAGCAGTGCCACAACGATTCCCACGTTCATCGACAGCAGTGCAGGCCAGAACTGTATGTGGGCAAGCCACGACAGCCACGTGTGGAGCGTCCCTGAGACATCGAGGAAGAGCAGGGTGATGAGCACGAACACCACAGCCGCAAGCGAGATTCTTACTTTTCTAAGCATTGTTTTTGTTTAGTTTTGGGTGTGCTTTGGTTGTTTCAGGTGGTTTGGGCTTCCGCCTTGCACTCTGCCGAGCGCACGAGCAGGATGCTAAGTTCATAGAGCAGGTAGATGGGCAGTGCCACGACGAGCAGTGTGAACACATCGGCCGTGGGCGTGATGATGGCTGCCACCACGAGAATGGCCACTATGGCGTGTCGCCTGAAACGGCGCATCCACTCGGCGCGGAGCATTCCGAAGCGGGCGAGCAGCCAGCTGACCACGGGTATTTCAAACACGATGCCGAAGACGAGGCACATCATCAGCAGCGTGTCTACGTAGGAACTGATGGTGAGCATGTTGTCTACGTCGGGGCTTACTTGGTATGTCCCGAGGAAGCGCACCGTCAGCGGGAATACGGCAAGGTAGTTGACGGCCACGCCCACGATAAACATGGCATAGGCGGCGACCACGAGCCGGACCGACACGCGACGCTCGTTGTCGTAGAGCGCGGGGGCGATGAAGCCAAAAAGCACGTAGAGCAGGTAGGGCGAGGCGCACAGCACGCCAGCCGCCAAGGCCACTTTCAAGTGAATCATAAACTGCTCCGTAAGCCCTGTATTAATAAGGTGGAGGCTCACCGGCTCTGCCCCAAGCAGCCGATAGACGAAGAATGAGCCGTTGGCTGGGGCAAGCACAATGGCGAAGAGCCACTCTTTCAGGCAGAAAGCCACTGCCCCGCCAATCACAGCTGCCGCAATCATGCGCAGGAGGCAGCCGCGAAGCACGTCGAGGTGTTCCCAGAACGTCAGTTCCCCCGCGCCGTCTGCGGGCGCAATGTTCTTGTTCTCTGCCATCACAGCCGCCTGTACAGTGGTCAGTCGTTTTTCTTTTCCGACTTCTGCGGCTCGTCGTCGGGCACGCCGTTCACCCCGTCTTTGAAGCTCTTCACGCCCTTGCCGAGGCCTTTCATCATTTCGGGTATCTTCTTGCCGCCGAACAATAGCAGCACAACGAGTACGATGAGTACAATCTCCGGTGTTCCTAACATAGCGGTTTGGTGTTGGTTTTATTTCTTTTTTGTGGGCGGCCGCGATGCTGTTTGTGCCGCCGTCACGTTCTCTCTCTTACGTTGCAAAGTTATCAATAAATCCCTAACCTCACTTTATAAATATGACAGAAAAACGTACCAATATTACATTCGGAAAGCATTCCGGCCTTTTCTTCTGCCACAATGGGAGGCGCAGAATGGGCAGTCGGATGGTCATTGTGGTGCGGAAATGCTGTTTTTGCGTGTCAGTGTGTGCCGAAATGTAGCCAATTTCGTAATTTTGCACACCGCAAAAGAATAGTAATATGAGCAGAAAGAAGAAGCCTTTGCCCTTGCTTGAGGGCGTGTCCATCAGCGATGTGGCTGCCGAAGGCAAGTCGCTTGCCCGCGTGGGCGACATGGTTGTGTTCGTGCCGTTCGTCGTTCCGGGCGATGTTGTGGACGTGCAGCTCACCAAGAAGAAGCACAATTACTGTGAGGGTGAGGCCGTGCGCTTCGTCGAACGCAGTCCGCTGCGCGTGAAACCGATGTGCGAGCATTTTGGCGTGTGCGGCGGATGCAAGTGGCAAATGCTGCCCTACGCAGAGCAGTTGAACTTCAAGCAGCGGCAGGTGACCGACCAGCTGCGCCGCATCGGAAAGGTGGAACTGCCCGAGGTGCGCCCAATCCTTGGCTCGCAGAAGACGAGCCACTACCGCAACAAGCTCGAATTTGGCTGCTCTAACAGGCGTTGGCTCACGCGCGAGCAGGTTGCGTCGGGCGAAAAGCTCGACTGCATGGATGCCATCGGATTCCATATCACAGGGGCGTTCGACAAGATTCTGCCCATTGAGAAGTGCTTCCTTATGGACGACCTGCACAACTCCATACGCAACTCCATACGCGATTATGCTCTTGACAGTGGCATGTCGTTCTTCGACCTGCGCCAACAGCGTGGACTTCTGCGCGACATCATCATCAGGAACTCAAACACCGGCGAGTGGATGGTGATTGTGCAGTTCCATTTTGAGCAGCCGGAAGACCGCGAACAGGCTCTCGGCCTGCTCGAACACTTGGCCTGCAGGTTCCCCGAAATCACGTCGTTGATGTATGTTGACAACCAAAAGTGCAACGACACCATAGGCGATCAGGACGTTATCGTGTACAAGGGAAACGACCACATCCTTGAAACGATGGAGGGACTGACTTTCAAGGTGGGGCCAAAGAGCTTCTATCAGACAAACACGGAGCAGGCGTACCACCTCTACTGCGTGGCACGCGACTTCGCCGCGCTCACCGGGGAGGAGCTTGTCTACGACCTCTACACGGGCACGGGGACAATAGCCAACTTCGTGGCAGGCCGGGCGCGGCACGTGATAGGCATTGAGTATGTGCCCGAGGCAATAGCCGACGCGCGCGTCAACTCATCCATCAACGGCATAAGCAACACTGAATTTTTTGCGGGCGACATGAAAGACTTGCTCAACGATGACTTCATAGCGCAGCACGGACGGCCAGACGTGATGATCACCGACCCGCCACGGGCGGGGATGCACTCCGACGTGGTGGCCACAATGCTGCGGGCCGCGCCGCGCCGCATAGTTTACGTGAGCTGCAATCCTGCCACGCAGGCACGCGACCTCGCCCTCTTCGATGCCGACTATCGCGTGGAAGCGGTGCAGCCCGTGGATATGTTCCCGCACACGCCGCACGTGGAGAACGTCGTTCTCCTCGTCAGGAGAGAGTGACTTGTGGGCAGGCTTTGATGATTGTCTGCAATCAGCCAAAAAGCACTGCGAC
>CAZURD010000081.1:0-9959 GCA_964623445.1 uncultured Prevotella sp.
TCTTGTTCCGCATCGCAAAACTATATGCCTATCCCCACTAAATTTCTACTGAGCCCAAGGATGACGCAATCAAGGAGGCAAAACCGAAAATTGGATAATCGCTAAAAGGGCTTCAGTGCCACTGAAACAGCGCGCCCGGCTCAGCGCGCCACGAGCCTGAAGCCAACGTCACTTATGCCGGTGAGGGGCGAGCGGCGCATGTCGTGGCGAATGTCCACGGTGAGCGAATCGCCCTCTGCCAAGGTTACGGTGCGCAAGGGGAACGTCTCCTGATACACCATGATGCCGCTGCCGCGCGGCTTTCCGTCGTCGCCGAACAGCGGGCAACGCAGCGTGTCGACGGTCGTCGTAGTGTCGGCGGCGGGCGTGGCGGTGTGCGCTATGCGCTGTTCCACTATCACCGTGACGGCGGCGAAAGGATAGCTGCCGTCGAACCGCAGCCACACTTCCTCGTCGTAGGAGCCTCCCCGCGCCGTGGCCGGCACGCAGAAGGCCACAGTGTCTTCCCTATGCCAGTCGCCTACGGCCCGAAAGCCGTCGAACGCCGTGTTCCCTGTGCAGCCGCCACAGGCCGTCAGGGCGGCGATAGCGGCTGCACAGAGAGCCGTCGGGCTACTCGTTGGCATTGCCGTCGTGCTCCGTGTTAGTGGGTTGCGGTTTCGGTTGCTGTTCGTTCTCGCGCCGCCTTGAGGCGTTTTTCGGGGCTTGCCGCTGTGCTCCGGACTGCTGCTGGCCGCCGTTCGGCTGCTGTCGCGGTTGCCTCCGCTGCCTTTGCCCCTGCTGTTGCTCCTCGGCTGCCGACGGCGCGGGCTGCGCGGCAGACTGTTGGCGTGCGCGTTGCGGCCTCTGCGTCTGCTGTTCGGCGGGCTTTTGCTGCTGGCGCGGCTGCTTTTGAGTGTCGGCGTTCGCCTGTTTTTGTTGCGCGTCCTGTTGCTGTTGCGCCGCAGCCTTGGCCGACTTGTTCCCCTGACGCTTCTTCTTTTTAGCCTTGTCGAACCGCGATATGTTCTCGTTGGCCAGCAAGTCCACGGAGCGTTTGGCCTGTTGCTGCCCGTCTTCGGAGAGCGTGACAGGCTTTTCACCGCGCCTGTTCATTTCGATGACGGCCTTAGCCCGCTCCGCCGATATGGTCACAGTGTTGGCCGCGATGTTCTTGTCGGTGGAGTATGTCACCATTCCCGACAGGATGTCGGTCTTGAAGAGGTAGTATTCCCCGTCGCCAGTCAGCAGCGTCACCTCCTTACTCGGCAGCTTGCGGCTCGCCTCCACGTAGTCGTCCACCTCGTAGTTGAGGCAGCATTTCAGCTTGGCGCACATTCCCGCGAGCTTCTGCGGGTTCAGAGAGATGTCTTGGAAGCGCGCCGCGTTGGTGCTCACGCTAACGAAATTCTTCATCCACGTGGCGCAGCACAGCTCCCGTCCGCACGGGCCGGTGCCCCCGATGCGCCCCGCTTCCTGCCTTGCCCCTATCTGCTTCATTTCTATTCGCACGTGGAATGTCTCCGCCAGCACCTTGATGAGCTGCCGAAAGTCCACTCGTTCGTCCGCGATGTAGTAGAAAATGGCCTTGTTGCAATCGCCCTGATACTCCACATCGCCGATTTTCATTTGCAGTCCGAGGCGTTTGGCGATCTGACGGCTCTCTATCATGGTGTCGTATTCGCGCGATTTCGCCTCGCGATACTTGTCCATGTCGGTTGGACGCGCCAGCCGGTATATGCGCTTTATGTCGTCAGGCGACTTTATGTTGGCCTTTTTCAGTTGCATTTTCACGAGCCGTCCCGTCAGCGTCACTACGCCGATGTCGTGCCCCGGGTTGGCTTCCACGGCCACGATGTCGCCCTTTTTCAGTTCGAGGTTGTTCACGTTGTGGTAGTATCCCTTGCGCGTATGCTTGAACTGCACCTCCACGAGGTCGGTGCTCTCGGCGTTTCCGGGCACGTCTGCCAGCCAGTCGTAAGTGTTGAGCTGCCTGTCTTGCCGTCCCACGGCCAGCTTGCACAGTCCCCGGTCGCAGTCGCGGCATATCTCGAAGTCCTTTTCCTTGAAGTCCATGTCTTTGTTGTTTGAGTGTGTATGTAGTGCTGTCGGCGTGCCGCAGCGTGCGGTTTCCGCCGTCAGGTGTCATTTCTTTTGCAGCAGGAGCATTATCATGGCCAGCGCGAAGTCGAAGAACACAATCTTGCCGTTGGCGTTTTGCCCTATGTCGCGTATGGCCTTGTTCGCCGCTTCGTTCATTTGCAGGATGTTGCGCTCGTTCACGAAGCGGGCGAAGTTGCGGGCGAAGTCCTCCTCCTTCCGCGTCATGTAGTTGAGTTCCGGGCGGCGGAAGTTGTACACGAAGTTCTCCCTTGTCAGTCTGAGGAAGTATTCGAGGAACCGTTTCTGCTTTTCCCGCCCCATCGTCTGCATCGTTTCGCTCCAGTGCTTCAGTTCCCTTATGTTCCTCATGTAGGCCAGTCTCATCAGCGACTGGTACATATCGAGGAACAGTTCGCCCTCGTTTCCCGCCTCGAGCGTCTCCATTGCCGCCGTCCAGCTACCTGCGGCCATACGCGCTATGCGCATCGCCGTGTCCCTGTCGATGCCCCGCCGCGCCGCGATGGCTTCCGCCATGCTCTCGTCGCCGATGCGCTTCACGTCGATTCGCTGCACCCTGCTCCTTATGGTGTCAAGCAGACGGACCGGCTCTTCGCACGCCATGATGAACAACGTCTGCGACGGCGGCTCCTCAAGCAGCTTCAGCAGCTTGTTGGCGCACTCGGCGTTCATGCGCTCCGGCAGCCACATCACCGACACCTTGTATCCCCCTTGGCTCGACTTCAGGCTGAGTTTCCGCGCCAGTGCGTCGCTTTCGCCGGCGGTGATGATGGCCTGCTGGTTCTCTGCGCCTATCGCCTCGAGCCACTTGTTTATGCTGAAGTAGGGGCTTTGCGCGAGCAGTTGCCTCCACTGCTTGGCGAAGTCGTCGCTCACGGGCTTGTGGTCTGCCCCCATCGAGGGCAGCTTCACGGTGGGGAAGGTGAAGTGCAGGTCGGGATGTTCCAGCTTTTCGGCCATCCGGCATTGCCGGCACGTGCCGCAGGCGTCGCCCTCCGGCGTGCGGTTCTGGCAGAGCAGGTATGTCGCAAAGGCCGTGGCCAGAGCCAGCTTGCCGCTGCCCTTTGGCCCGCTGAGCATCATGGCGTGCGGCAGGCGGCCGTCGGCCACCATGCCGACGAGCCTCCTCTTCACCTCGTCCTGTCCAATCACGTCGCGGAATCTCATGCTCGTAGTGTTGCTTGCGCCGTCCGCGCGCCACGTCGGCGGCGTTCAGTTCCTCGTCAGTTCCCTTGCGATTTCGGCCACGGAGTCCACTGCCGACATCGTGTAGAAGTGTATGTTGCTCACGCCGTGGGCGTAAAGCTCGCGGCACTGCGCCACTGCCCACTCCACGCCGAGCCGCCGCAGTTCCTCGTCGTCGCGGCACTTCACGGCCTCCGAGGCCAACGCCTGCGGTATGTCGCAGTGGAACGTCTTAGGCACGACGCTCAGCTGCGACAGCTTCGAGAGCGGCTTCAGGCCCGGGATGATGGGCAGGGTGATGCCCATTGCGCGTGCCTTCTCCACGAATGCGAAGTATTTCGCGTTGTCGTAGAACAGTTGCGTCACGGCATACTGTGCCCCCATGTCCTGCTTCATCTTCAGATAGGCCATGTCCATTTCAAGGTTCGGGGCCTCGTCGTGCTTCTCCGGGTAGCAGGCCACGCCGAAGTCGAACGCCTCCCCACGGCACTTTATCGGCTCGCCGTCGACGAAGAAGCCCTCGTTGAACCTTGCCACCTGCCTTATCAGGTCGGTCGTGTGCGTGTGGCCGCCCTTTGTCGGCGTGAACCGGCTTTCGTCCTTGGCCTTGTCTCCGCGCAGCAGCAGCAGGCTCTTGATGCCGAGGAATTGCAGGTCGAGGAGTTCATACTCGATGTCTTCGGCCGTTACCCCGCTGCAAATGACGTGCGGCAGCACCGGTATGCCAAACTCGTGCTGTATTGCCGCCGCTATCGCCACCGTGCCGGGTCGCCGCCTTATGCGCCGCCTTTGCAGCAGTCCGCCGTCAAGTTGGCGGTAGACGTATTCGCTGTGGTGGGTTGTTATGTTGATGAAGCGCGGGTTGAACTCGCGCAGTTTGCCTATTGTTGCGAACAGACGCTCGGTGCCTGTGCCTTTAAGCGGTGGCAGCACCTCGAAAGAGAAGCCTCTGTACCCGCTCTCCTTTTTTATCAGTTCCGATACAGACATAGTGCCGTAGGTGTACATTATTTTGCAAAGTTACGAAAAAATATCCCCTCATCGCGCCGCTAATGAATTTTTAACCCAAATCGGCCGTTGCGCCGTTGTTGCGCCGGGAAGAGACTTTCTGAAGCCTATCTGCACGGCACGACGGCAGAATCAGTCTGAAGCCTAACACCCGATTTTGGCTTAATCCGGCATCAAACCATTATGCCTCCATCCCCTACCCTTTTCCATCAAAAAACGACGGGGCATTGGTTGCTTTGCAATGGGGCATTAATTGGAGCGCAACGAGGCATTAAATGGAACGCAACGAGGCATTAATTGCGCTCCAATTAATGCCCCGTTGCAGAGCAAGGAATGGCCGTTTTGCAAACCGTTGACAATCAGGCCGTTTGAAAATGCCACAGGTCGCGTCACACAGGCGGGCACGGCAGACTGCCTGTCGCCGTCAGTTCCTGCCCATAAAGTCGATTGCCAGCCCCACGATGAACCACGCCCCCGGCTGCGGCACGTTGCCTTGGTCCACGTAGGTCTTGTCGGTTATGTTGTTGGCCTCCACGTACACCCTCCATTTTGCCTCGCTCCACGTCGCCTTGGCATCGAGCGTGGCATACGGGCGGTAGTATTGTGTCAGCCCGTCGGTGTCGGTGTATGTCCCCGTGCGGTCTTGCCAGCGGCAGTTGATGCCGAGCGTCAGTTTCGCAAGGGGGCGCAGTTGCACGTCGGCCACGAGCTTGTGGCGCAGGTATTCCAGCGCATACCGGCTCTCTACGTTCTCCTCCGCTGCCTTGCTCTGGTCTATGTAGCAGTAGCTCACCCCTGCCGAGCGCAGCCATGCGAGCGAGGGCGTGAGCCGCGTGAAGTCGGCGCGGATGGCCGTCTCAACGCCAGTGGCATTTATTTTGGTGAAGTTCACCGACTGCCACGGCGCGTCTGCCCCCTCGTCGGTGCGCCGTGTCCAGTCAATCATGTCCGTGTAGCGGTTGTGGTAGACGGCCGCCCGCGCCGAGAAGCCGCCCCGGTCGTAGCGCGCACCAAGCTCGGCTGCCCGCAATTTCTCGGGGCGCAGGTGCTTGTCGGCCTCGTATCCACCCACGGAGTAGTAGAGTTCGGTGGCCGACGGCAGTCGGAGCGACGAGTTCCACGAAGCGAACAGCCTCCATCCGTGGCCAAGCGAGAGTCCGATGTCCACCCCGGGGTAGAAGCCCATGCCCGTACCGTTCCACGTATTGCGCGTGGCCAGCACGCCGGCCGAGGCCGTCAGCGGGCCAACGTAAAGGTTATGCTCCAGCGTGAAGCTGATGTTGGTGCGCTGCAAGCCGTAAGTGTACTGCTGGTCGGTGCCGCTGATGTCCACGGGATTGTCGAGCAGCTCGCCCAAAGTCGTGCTCACGAGGTCTTCCGAGCGCACCTCCGCCCCGAGGGCCGTGCGGCCGGCGGCCCAGTCGAAGTGCGCGTTGAGCGACAGCCCGAATACGTCGGAGCGGTGGTAGTTGTATGGCGACAGCTCCTCCGAGCCGCGCACAAGCTCGAAGCGGTCGTTGTTTCTGTTCCAATATATTTGCGGGCGCAGGTGCAGCCGCCCACAGGTAGCGTCGGCGTATGCGGCCACGGTGGCCGTCAGCGTGCGTTCATACTGGTTGTCGTATGCCGCGCTGTAGAATGTGTTCGCGCCATAGCCCTTGGCACTGATGCCCGCGTGCCAGCCCACGGTGGCATCGTCGCCGCGCCATTGCCCCCTGTAGAAAGCCTTGGCCGCGCTCAGGTCGGCGTTGAGCGTGCCCTGCTGGCTGCGGCTGTAGCCGTCGGTTCGGGTGTAGCTTGCCGACAAACTGTTGTTCCACTGGCCATTGACCACGTTCGCCCTCGCGGCGGCGCGGGCGTAACCGTAGCTTCCGCCCTCGGCAACGGCCGAGGCAGAGGTCTGTTGCGGGAGTTTTGTGATGATGTTGATTGCCCCGAGCAGGGACTGCGTGCCGTAGATGCGTGCGGCCGGTCCCTCAATGACTTCAATCCGTTCTATCTGGCTCGGGTCCACGGGGAAGTCGAAGCTGTTGTGTCCTGTCTGCGGGTCACAGATGTTGATTCCGTCGAGCAGCACAGCCACCTGCTCATAGTTGCCGCCCCTGATGCTCACGTCGGCCTGCGCACCGATGGGGCCTCGCTGTCTCACGTCCACTGCCGGGGCGAGCTTCAGCAGGTCGGTTGCGCTTGTCACTGCCGCGCTTTCGATGTCGGCGGAGGTCATCACCGTCCCCATGCGCACCGCCTTTCCGTTGGCGAGCGGTGCCCTTGTGCCCGTCACGTTCACCTCGCCGAGCGTCTGTTCGCGCTCGGTCATGGCCTTAACGGTGTCGTTCGGCATCGGGCGCAGGCTCGCCGCGCCGGCCGAGGCATGGGTCGCCGTGGCCACGCTGAGCGTGCAGATGAGCACCTCGCGGTGGAGGCTGGCGAAGACGGCATAGCCCTTGCGGACGAAGTGGCGGTAGCGCACGATGTCGCGCCTGATGAATTGTTTTTTGTTCATAATGTTGTTTGTTGTTGGTTGATAAAAAAGCCCGGACGAATGTCCAGGCTTGCAAAGTTAATTAAAGGCGAGTGCAAATGGAAACAGAAAAGCGATGTTTTTGCGTTCGGCCTCGCCGGGGCAACATTTTCTTTTTAATCTCAAAAAGAATTGATTTCAAAAAACTCTTTAATTTATTCGAAATCCATCTGTATGTGAGCGATTTTCATTATATTTGCAAAGTGAACATTCCACGGCCTGCAATGCCATGCGTGGCTCGCCTGAACCTATTGACAACGGATTCCCGCATCTGGTACACAATCTATTTACAACAACCATTCAAGAATTACTTTTTAACTAAAGGCTTATGAGAAAAACATTTACCACTGTGCTGTTTCTCGCCGTGGCCCTGTGCCTCAATGCCGAGAACCGCCGATGGGACTTCACAAGCTGGAGTTCCGAAACCGTGACGAACCTGATGGAAGGCGACGACTGGTCGGACATAGAGAAATCCACCGCGTCGGCCCCCACCACACTCTCCGAGAACAACTGCTTCTGGGAGGTGTCGGCAATGGGCACTTCCGAAGGTGTGACGCTCACCGCCAACGGCACGGCCATCGCCGAGCTTGAGGGACTGCTCTACACCAACACCAACAGCCGCTCGCTCGCCATCGCCGTGAACTATCAGAACGCCAGCGAGACCGACGCAGCATTCCAAAACTACCACGGCCCGTCGTACCTTTGGCTCGGAAGTTCGGACAAGGCTTATTTCGTCATCCCCAACGTTAAGCCGGGCGCAACGATCAACATGGCCGTGGAGTCACACAAGACAACCGATGCACGCGGCGTGAACCTGTACCTTGGCTACGGCTCATCCGGCACGCAGCTCAAGGATGCCAACGGCAATGACGTGAACATCCCGACGGCCTACGAGGAGCTGTCGTGGTATGTTCCGACCGATGCCAACGACGCAACGAACGACGACGGGACGTATAACATCCAGATCGTGAACACAAACGGATGCCACATTTATTATATAGAAGTAGTGGAGGATGCGCCCGATGTCAGCGATGCCACCATCGCCTACCTGTACGACAGCCAGTATGAGGGCTATAGCACCGACTACGACGACATACGTCAGGTGATAATCTCCGAGGAAAATCCCCACTTCTCCAACGTCACCATCGCCGACATCGATGTCTCCGGCGACGTGTCGGCCATCGACAAGGAGGCTCTCATGGCCTACGACGTGGTGGTTGTGTCGGGCGCAATAGCCGCCGATCATTCCTTTGCCGCTACCATTAAGGAGGCCGTCAGCTACGTGCCAATGGTGAGTTTCAACCCCTGGCTCTACTCCGCATGGGGCTATGGCGAGGCTGTCACCACGTCGACGGGCGACGTGACCGTGGGTGAAACCTACATCAACCACGAACTGTTCACGCCCTCCGACGAGACTGCGGCCGACTACGTGGAGGCCGACGGCACGCTCAACCTCTTCTCCGACCCGCTCACGGGAGTGAACCTCGCTGCCGACGGGCTGTTCGCCAACGATGCAGTGCTGGCAACCGCCGACGGCGTAACTGCCATACACATGCACAACTCCTCGCGGAACATGTACATATACCTGCCGTACACGTATGAGAACACGAGCTTCAACCAGGACAACGTGATAGACATCATAACCAACGCCGTGAAGCTCGCCAACTTCTCCTCCATAGAAGTGACGGCGGCCGCCACGCCCACATTCACCGAAACCTACAAGAATCTCTCCACAGACGTAGCCATCAGCTGCTCCACAACTGGCGCAACAATCTACTACACCACCGACGGAAGCGACCCGACAAATGCCAGTACGCTCTACACCGAGCCGTTCAATGTGGCTGAGGAGGGCGTGACGGTGAAGGCAGTGGCATACGCCGACGGCTACAACCCGAGCGAAGTGGCCGAGCTTGCCGTCTCCATCTACACCACATCGGCCGTGCCCACCATCACGGCAACCTACGAAGAGGGCAAGACCACGGTGACAATCGAGAACAACGAGCCTGATGCCGATGTCTACTACAACTTCACCGGCTCCACCGCCACCAACGAATCGAGCAAGTACACCACAGCGGTGGAAATCACTTACCCAACCACTATCTATGCCTTTGCCACCGCAGTGACGGGCAAGATGGCCTCCGAGACAGTCTCGATGCACGTGGCCGTGGAGGGCAAGACGGAGCGCACGCTCGAAATTTCCCACTTCGACGCAAACGCGGCAGACTGGTCTCTCGGTGGGACGAAGACCACATACTACTGCGATGGCGAAAAGAGCGGATACAACTATTACAACATCGTGGGCCAGAGCACAGTGACTGGCTCCGACGGTCAGGACTCCATCGTCTACGAGCTTGAGCCGGCCAACATCCTCACCGTGGTCAACCCGGGCGGCGACTGGCAGGCCCGCAGCTACGGCCAGGGTATGCTCTGGGAGCAAATATCCGTCAGCACCGACATCGACGACAGCAACTCCACCAGTCGCTATCGCGGCGAGACCGTCTTCGACCAAGGCGCATCGGCAAACAGCGTGACATCGGGCAACGTGCAGAAGAGCGACGGAGTGAACAACGACCCGTACTCGTTCCACATCCGCAGCAACCGCACGTTCCAGGGACCGTTCGACATCGTGGTGTACGTTGCCAACGGAAGCAGTTCCAACCAGCCCAAGGCAACGATACAGGTGAACACCGACACCCTCAGCGAGGAGGGATGGCAGGTCGTGGACACCGTGTATTTCTCGAAGACACAGCGTTACATCAAGAAGAACGTACTCTCTTACGAGGGCACCGACGAGGTGTTCGTGAAGCTGCAAGCCGAGTTCTCCAGCATAATGGTGATGGACATCATCATCCTTGGCGAGGGTGAGACTACGGGCATCGAGAGCGTAGCCACGGCCAGCGAAAGCAATGGCCGCGTGGTCAAGACGCTCGTCTACAGCGTCAACGGCACTCGCCTCGCCGAGCCAGCCAAGGGCCTCAACATCATAAAGGAAGTGATGGAGGACGGCACTTCGAGGGTTCGCAAGGTCGTAGTGAAGTGATGCCGACTAGGGCTTAGCCCCGAATCAAGGTTCATTTGACATGGGCGCGGAAATCCGACAGGCTTTTCGCGCCCATGCTGTCTTTGCCCGTTGCCGCGCATTTGC
>CAZURD010000082.1:0-9859 GCA_964623445.1 uncultured Prevotella sp.
AAAAGGGCCGTACCATCACTCAATATAGAGCGTGATACGACCCTTTTAAGTGTTACAGTTGCGATCTGTAACTTTCGAGAGTGGCCATTTTAGCTTCGGCACACCCTCCTTGTTTGGTTGCTTATAACCTGCGGTAAGACTTATTTGGAGTAAAGAGCCACGATGGTCTCATACTTCTCCTGCTTTCCACTGGTCTGCCTTGGCTCTTCCACTTTCTTTCCATACTCGTAGATTTGCTCAAGCGACAGCTTGCCGTCCTCGAAGTCCTTGCCTATGCCGCTGTCAAAGCTGGCGTAACGTTCCTTCAGCATTGCGGGTAGTTCGCTGTTCTCCAAGATGTCGGCAGCGTTGAGAAGTGCGCGCGCCATGGCATCCATACCGCTGATGTGCGCAATGAATAAGTCCTCGGGGTCGGTGGAGTTGCGGCGCAGCTTGGCATCGAAGTTAGAGCCGCCAGTGCCAAGGCCACCGTTGCGGATGATCTGGAGCATGGCCTGCGTCAGTTCATAATTGTCTATTGGGAACTGGTCGGTGTCCCATCCGTTCTGCGCGTCTCCACGGTTGGCGTCTATCGAGCCGAGCATACCGTTGTCCACAGCCACGGCAAGCTCGTGCTCGAACGTGTGACCGGCCAGTGTGGCATGGTTAACTTCGATGTTAACCTTGAAATCCTTGTCGAGACCATGTGCGCGGAGGAAGCCTATCACAGTCTCCGTGTCCACGTCGTACTGGTGCTTCGTAGGCTCCATTGGCTTTGGCTCAATGAGGAAAGTGCCCTTGAATCCCTTTGCGCGGGCGTAGTCGCGTGCGGCGATGAGCATCTGTGCGAGATGGTCTTTCTCACGCTGCATTTCGGTGTTGAGCAGGCTCATGTATCCCTCGCGTCCGCCCCAGAACACGTAGTTCTGTCCGCCGAGCTTGATAGTTGCGTCGATGGCATTCTTGATTTGCACGGCAGCACGGGCCACCACGTCAAAGTCAGGATTGGTAGCAGCACCGTTCATGTAACGCTTGTGACCGAATACATTGGCCGTGCCCCAAAGCAATTTGATGCCTGTCTCGGCCATTTTCTCCAGTGCATAGTCGGTGATGGCGTTCATGCGTGCCTCATACTCGGCCACGGTTGAGCCTTCGTCCACGAGGTCGACATCATGGAAGCAGAAATACTCGATGCCAAGTTTCTGCATTATCTCGAAGCCAGCGTCCATCTTGTCCTTGGCGCGCTGCAAGGCATCTTCGGCCTTGTCCCACTCGTAGGAACGTGTCTGGCCGCCAAACTGGTCGGCGGAAGCAGACCCAAGCGTGTGCCACCACGCCATAGCGAAACGCAGCCAATCCTTCATTTTCTTGCCCATCACCACCCTTTCAGGCTCATAGTAGTGGTAGGCCAACACGTTCTTGCTCTCTGCTCCCTCAAAGGGAATCTTTCCTATCTGCGGAAAATACTCTTTTGCCATGTTTCTTGCTTTTTGTGGTTACACATATTTCTTTAGCGTTTCTTTCCAGTTCTCGTATGCCTGACGATATTGCGAGGCGTGTGCTTCGTCAGGTTCTATCACGGCGAGCTTCTCCAAAGCGGCGAAAGCCTCGCCGTTGTCCTTGTAGATGCCTGCTCCGATGCCTGCTCCACGTGCCGCACCCACACTGCCGTCGGTGTCGTAAAGCTCGATGGTCGCCCCGCTTGTGGAGGCCAAAGTGTCACGGAATATGGGGCTAAGGAACATGTTTGCACGTCCGGCGTGTATCTTCCGGATTTCCATTCCCATCTCCCTCATCACCTCCATGCCGTAACAGAAACAGAAGACGATGCCCTCTTGGGCGGCTCTTGCCAAGTGGGCACGACCATGTTTGTTGAAGTTTAGCCCACTGATGGAACAGCCCACCTCACGGTTTTCCAGCACACGCTCCGCACCGTTGCCGAACGGTATGACGCACACGCCGTCGCTACCGATTGGCGCGCCTGCGGCCAGTTCGTTCATGTCGGCATATCCCGTGCCGTCAGCCATAGCCACACGGCGCACCCATGCGTTGAGTATGCCTGTGCCATTGATGCAGAGCAACACACCGAGGCGCGTCTGTTCGGGCGTGTGATTGACGTGGGCAAAGGTGTTGACACGGCTCTTCGGGTCGTAGTTCACATCCCCAAGCACGCCATAGACCACGCCCGACGTTCCAGCCGTGGAGGCAATCTCGCCCGGATTGAACACATTTAGGCTCAACGCATTGTTGGGCTGGTCGCCCGCGCGATAGGTGATGGGCGTGCCCTCCGCAAGTCCCGTCTCGGCTGCCGCTGCCGCGTTCACGTATCCCTGAATGCCGAATGTAGGAGCGATGTCGGCCAACAGGCTTTCATCGAAGCCGTACTCGTCGAGCAACAGCTTGGCCACTTTGCCCTCGCGGAAGTCCCAGAACATGCCCTCGCTCAATCCGCCCACCGTCGTCCGCACTTCGCCAGACAGGCATAAGGCAAGATAGTCGCCGGGCAACATCACCTTGTATATGCGTGAAAACACTTCCGGCTCGTTCTCCTTCACCCATGCCAGCTTGGCCGCCGTGAAGTTGCCGGGTGAATTTAGCAGGTGACTGAGGCAAAGCTCATGCCCAATGGCGTTAAAGGCACGCTCGCCATACGGCACGGCCCGCGAGTCACACCATATTATGGAGGGGCGCAACGGCTTCAGGTCGCTGCCCACACAGACGAGGCCGTGCATCTGGTACGATATGCCTATCGCGGCAATGTCTGCACCTTTCACCCCACTCTGCGTCATAACTGTGCGCAGGCTCTGCTTGGCGTAGTCCCACCACGACTGCGGTTCTTGCTCCGCCCAACCTGAGCGGGTCGCTATGATGGGGGCTTCGCTACTTGGCGAAAATGCCGATGCCACGCAACGTCCGCTGTCGGCATCCACGAGCGAAGCCTTGACGGAGCTGCTGCCCACATCGAAACCCAATAAATATCGGTTTGACATATTTCTGTTTTTAAGTTTTGTCCGTTCTTAATATAATACGATTGAACGCGGAAATCCCCCTAAAAAACATTCGTAAACATTCGTGGTATTTCCCCATTTTGCTCTCGCAGCACTGCCTTTCGGTCAGAATCGCCACCGCGCTTGCACGTCAATGTCGGTCATCGAAGACCCGTCCACTTCCTGCAAGCCACTGCTTATGGTGCTGCGGTCGAAGTAGTTGGTCACGCCCACCTTGGCAATGAGCGTCAGCCACCGGCCAATGTCAGCCCGCGCCATCAGCGAATAGCGCACGCCGTGGCCATAATAGGCCGTGTTTGAAAAGCTGTTGAGCGTCCCACGCTCGTAGGCATAGAGGCGGCTGTCGTAGGAATCTGTGTGGAAGTAGGCCACAAAAGCATCGAACCGCATCCATTTCATCTTCAGTCCCACTCTCTGGCTAAGCATATAGCCGCAGTCCGTGGCCGTGTGCGTGGCCACGGTGACATCCGCCTGCGTGCGGCCATCCCACGCGCCGTCCCGTCCGTAAGACAGGGCGAGCCGCGCACGATGGGTATAATGGTTTTCGAGGGCAGTCTTATTGTCGTTGTCTTTCTGGCGTATGCGCAGCCGATAGCGGCCTTCGAGTGTGAAGCGCGTGGCTGAATACGATGCCTCAACCATGTTGTCCGATGCCCATGAGGGCAACGATGCCTGATAACGCAGCCACGCAAAGTGCGCATAGTCGGTGTAGGCCGCTATGCGCAGTTGGCTCAATGGTCGCCAGTCGATGCCGAGGTAAGCCCCGTTCTCGTTTTGCACACGCCCGCTTTCACTGAAGCTGTTGGCGAGAATGGCTGTGTATTGGAACGAATAGAAGCGATGCAGTGCCACGATGCTCACGTTGTCGGCCGCATTGATGGATATGCTGTTGAGCGTGGCCACGTGGCCATCGCGGTTGATGGCCGTCTCGCCCCTTAGCGTCAGGAAGTGCGAGACGTAGGCATAGTCTGCGCTAACGTTTGTAAAATCGTTCCCCGAGGCATAGAAACGTCGGTATAACGTACTCGTGTTAGGACGCAGTTCGCGGTCGAAGTGAGTGTACGTGGCAGTCAGTCCGGCGTGCAGTCCATTATGGTTCACGCTCACGTTCAGTCCGGCCGTGGCGGAGTGAGTGTTGTTCTTCTTTGCCATTTCCGTCGGAGTGCGGTGATAACCCGTTGTGACGAGCGTCCGCGCCGTCCCGTCGTCGTTGAGGGTAGCATCGTGTGGGCGGTAGGATGCGAATGCGCTCACTTTCGCCTTGCGTCCGATGGCAACGGTGGCCGCCGCCCCTTGCAGGTAGCCGTCGGTGGAACGCGATGCCGATGGCCTTATGCCTGCCTGTGCGCGACCAAGCGAAGCAAGTGCCGTTTGCTTTCCGAGGGCAAAGCCCGTGTTGGCCACAAGCCCCATGCCAAATGCCACGGTGTACCTGCCGAGCACCAATTTCTCCACGGGGCCAAGGCATCCGAGCCTGATATAAAAGGAGTAGAAATCGTAACCCATCGTGTTCTTGTTTCCGAAGAAAGGCTCGCCCGCATCTTGCGAGGCGGTGAAACCCACCTTCAGGCGTTCGCCCGCATCGAACGTGAAGCGCATCCAATGCTTGTATTTATAGCCGAGGTAGCCGTTGCGGTCGCCGCGCCTGTCGTAGAGAGGCACTCGCGCCGTGGCCGTAAGTTCGCCCTTGCCGCGCCGCAGCAGTTCGCCGAACGTAGGATGCTCCTCCGCCGGCTGTCCCGCGTATGTGAAACACTCCAGCAACCGCCGTCGGGAATAGTCGATGCTCTCTATCATCATAAGCTCCGCGAGCGACCCCATCGGGCCGTGGAGATAGATGTATTCCTCAATATCCTCCACCTGTGCATCGGTCAGGAAAAGAAGTTGCTCCAGTTGTTCGCGCGTTGCGGTGTTGATGTTTATGGGATGTCCGTCAAGTTCTGCAAGCTGATCGTAGGCACGTTGCCACTGTTCCTCATCTTCGCCGTCGAAAGCGGCAATGTCGCTAAGCAACTGTTCCCATTCCCGCCCGCTGTCGCCATCCACCTGAGCGGTGGCAGACAGCGACAGGGCTGCTGACAATACGATTATGGCGATGCTCCTCATGGCAGGAAAAGACATTCATTTCAAAAGGTTACTTAGACAAAGGTAATACAAAAAAGTGAGATACCGAGCAAATCGCGGAAATATAGTTGAGAACTAACCCGTTGGCGAAATTAATGCGCTGAACGTCTTGCTATGTTTTAACCTCGTCAAGAATAAGCCCACAGGCAGAATCAAGCACGCTCTATGTCAGTTCCGCCGGCGCGTTTGATTATTGCTATTGTCCGATTATCCTTGCGGCCGTTGAAGTATTTGTTGAGAACGCGAGCGAACACATCTTCCGGTGATACGATGTCGAACAGTGTCATCGAAGAGCGGAGTTTGTGGCTGTCAATGCCGCCAAACACTTCAAATGCGTCATCTGTAGGCAGATTGAGAATCGCCATTGAAACCTCTCTCAGCCGTTGACCCAACATAGGATGGGCAAGATAAGCCGTCGCTTCCTCAATTCCTGACAATCCATAGAATTTGGAGTTGTAAGAACGTCCAAGGTGCTTTAGCTGTGGAAATATGTACCACATCCAATGGGAGCGTTTCTGTCCTTCCTGCAATTCCCTCAAAGCCATTGGATATACGTTGTTCTGCGCCTCCATGAATCGGGCGAGGTTGTATTTATCTTGAACCATTACTTGTCTGTTTTATGAGTGTTGACAAATCCGCGAACCCTTTCTTTTTAGGTATAAAGAAGCGCGGCTTTCCGCCCAATGTACACGGCGAAGCTCGCCCACAAGCTCCAGTGGCTATTTGCGGATGGAGAAATCAAAGCGCAGGCCGCCGTCTTCGTTGTTGGCAGCGGTGATGTTCCCGCCATGCAGCATCACGGCGTTTTTCACTATGGCCAGCCCCAGCCCAGTGCCTCCGAGCTTGCGACTGCGCCCCTTGTCCACGCGATAGAAGCGTTCAAAGAGGCGGTCGAGATGCTTGTGTGCCACCCCCACCCCGTTGTCGCTGAACGTGAAGTGCCACTCTCTGCCTCCCTCCACCGCGCTGAGCGTGATGGCCGTGCCCTCGCCGGCGTAGGCCAGGGCGTTGTCGGTCAGGTTGCGGAAGATGCTGTACAGCAGCGATGGGTTGCCGTTGACGACCATGCTTTGTGGCAACCGGTTGTCGAACGACATCCGCCGCTCCCTCAGTTCGAGCGCAGTCTCGCGCATTATCTGCTCCACGACATGCGCGATGTCCACTTTCTCGAATGCCATCAGCCCCGGCGCATCGTCAAGGCGGTTGAGCGTGGAGATGTCTCTCAGGAGGCTTGCGAGCCGCTGGCATTGCGCATAACACCGGTCGAGGAACTGCTTTTTCTGCTCCTCGCCAATGGAGGGGTTGGTTATTATGGTTTCAAGGTAGCCCTGTATGCTCGACACGGGCGTTTTCAGCTCGTGCGCTATGTTCTGCGTCAGCTGCCTCTTCAGCACGTTTTGCTCCTCCTTTGTGTGTTGCAGCCGCTTGTAGAGCTTGATGATGTGTTCCGAAATCTCGCCCAGTTCGTCGGCGGGAAAGTCTATGAGGTCTTCTGTGTCGAGGCTCTCGTTGTGGTCGGCACGCCGCGCAAAGATGCGCAGTTTGGTGATGTTGTTGTCGAGGCGGTTCACGAATCTGTATAGCACGAAAGTGAGCACGGCCACCACAACGATGGTGAACCATATATAATGTATGTCCGCCCGCAGCGAGTCGGTGAGGTCGTTGTCGTATGGCAGTGCGCTCCTTATGACGCAATGACTGTCGGGGAAGTACGTCGCCGAATAGAAATAGTCGCCGTGGAGCGTCGAACTTGTGCGGTTGATGGCATATCCCATGCCTTTCTTCATGGCATCGCGCACCTCGGGACGGTCGCGGTGACTTTGCAGGCGTGCGTAGTCTTTCGACTCACTGTCGTACATCACCGTGCCGTCATCGCTGATGATGGTCAACCGCAGGCCGTTCACGTGGTGACGGTTGGCATACCTTTCGAGCCTCTCCTCGTTGAGTTCGCCCATGTCGCGCAGTGTCTCATTGAGGCGCACGTTGTAGTCTTGCAGCTTGATGTTGAGCGTGTCAACCTTGTATTCGCTCTCCCTCACCTGCTGGAACACTATGAACAGCACGGCAAAGACGATGAATATCGACAGCACGCTCCAGAAGAGCCGCTTCCCAACAGTCATGTTGTACATCGCGATGTGTGCGGGTTGTGAGGCCGTCGGCTGTCAGGCATTGAAGAAATATCCGAAACCGAGCCTCGTGATTATGCACTTGGAGTATTGACCTATCTTCTTGCGCACGCGCGTGATGTTCACGTCCACCGTGCGGTTGAGCACCATCACGTCCTGCGGCCAGATGCGCTTTATCAGCTCTTGGCGCGAGAACACGCGGCCTTTCTCCTCAAGGAGGGTGCGCAGCAGTTCAAATTCCGTCTTCGTGAACGGCACGCTCTCCCCGTCAACGCTCACCGTCTTGTTGTCAAGGTTGAGTGCCAGCCCCTGGTAGCGCAATAGGGTCGGCTCGTCGGCCGCGCCAACGTCGGCCGTTCGGCGCAGCACCGCCCTGACCCTCACCATCACTTCCCGCAGCGAGAACGGCTTGGATATGTAGTCGTCTGCCCCGAGGTTGAAGCCCGTAACAGTGTCGTTTTCCGTGTCGCGCGCTGTCAGGAACATTATCGGTATGTCCTTTGTGAGCGGCTCTGCCTTCAGCTTCCGTGCGAGGGCGAAGCCTGACATCTCGCCCATCATCACGTCGAGCAGAAGCAGGTCGTAGGACGGTAGGTCGAGCTTTAGTGCCTCCTCGGCAGAGTTTGCCGTGTCCACTTCATAGCCTTCGGTTTCGAGATTGAACTTCAGAATCTCGCACAAGTCTTGCTCGTCATCGACAACAAGTATGCGGTAGGTTTTGTTTGACATGTGATAAACTTGTAAACTTTTTGCAAAAATAGCCTCATCGTGATACACGGACGCAACGATTCTGTTACGATTCTGTTGCACCGGCTCTGCCGTCAGTCTTCGCCGCGCGAAAAAAGCTCCGTGGAGAGGTAACGCTCGCCCGTGTCGGGCAGCAGCGTCACCACGCGCACGCCCCACTGCTCCGGTCTCCGTGCCACCTGCGCCGCTGCCCATGCCGCTGCCCCAGAGGATATGCCAACGAGCAGACCCTCCGTGCGCGCGAGCCTGCGCGAGGTCTCCATTGCGTCGGCATCGGCCACGGTCACCACCTCGTCGACCACCGACGCATCGTAGATGGCGGGCACGAAGCCTGCGCCTATGCCCTGAATCTTGTGCGGCCCGGGCTTCCCCCCGCTAAGCACGGGCGAGGACTGCGGCTCAACGGCCACCACACGCACGCCCGGACTAAGCTCTTTCAGCCGCCGTCCTATGCCCGTGATTGTGCCGCCAGTGCCCACGGCTGCCACGAACACGCCTATCTCGCCGCCCGTCTGCCGCCATATTTCTTCGGCCGTGGTGCGATAGTGGTAGTCGGGATTGGCCTGATTCTGGAACTGCTGGAGCACGACAGCCCCCGGTGTCCGCTGCCTCAGCTCCTCGGCGGCGCGTATCGCCCCGGCCATACCTTCCTTGCCGGGGGTCAGCACGACGCATGCGCCGTATGCCCGAGCCAGTGCCTGACGCTCGGCGCTCATCGTATCGGGCATAGTGAGCACCATTGCATAGCCCCGAACGGCAGCCACCAAGGCAAGTCCCACGCCGGTGTTGCCGCTCGTAGGCTCTATTATCGTTCCGCCCGGACGCAGCAGGCCGCGCCGCTCGGCATCCACGACCATGCTCATGGCGGCACGGTCTTTCACGCTGCCGCCAGGATTGAAAAACTCCACCTTGGCCACGATGGGGCTGTCTATGCCCATCGCCGCCGAAAACCTGCCAAGTTCCACCATCGGTGTGTTGCCGATGAGTTCTGTCACGCACTTTGCCACTCCGTCCATATCGCTTTCCGTTTCGTTTGTTTTCGATTCGCCGCCAAGACATTTCGGCCGCGTTTTCAAAGCAAAGATAGTGAAAGGTGGGTGCAAAGCGAAAGGAAAGGCAAAGTTTTTTGATTCCGCCTTGCCAGACAGCAGCCCATCTTCGCACGACAGAGGCTGGGGAAACCGGCCTAACGGACAAGCTGGGTGCAACGGAAAAAACTCGCAGTTACGTTGGAAAAGTGGTAATATTGTTTTACAAACCGAAACTCGCTAAAAAGTGAAGAGGTGAGCCGCATAGCTTCATTTTTGCCATGCCGACATTGCAAAAGACGCGACAAAAAGCCCAGCCGAGGCCTCCTCCGCAGCCAACGAGGCACAAAACGTCGCGCCATTTGTGCCTGAACACACTGCAACGAATGCCCCATTGGCCACCAACGGGGCATTAAACGACCGCCAATTAATGCCTCGTTGTGCGTCGGCAGGGGCTTTTTTGATTGGCCACACGAACCTCATTCGCCGCACAATTCTCATTATCAATCACTTAACGCAAGTCCGCTAATTTTCGCGTATTTGTGGGCTGGTGAGCCATCGCTTCAAAATTCGCGATTCCAGCGGGTGCAAAATTTGTACTTTTGCTTCTGCAAGCATTTTCCGCACAGCCGCTTTTTGCAAGCCAAAAAGCAAGATGCACCAAAGGGGAACGGCAAGCGTTCCGGACGTTTCCGAACCTCCGCCGTGTCCCTTTTGGCGCATTCCCTCGCGCGGCTTAGAAGCTGTTTTGAATTTCTACAAAAAGTTTTTCCCGTGGCTTTGTGCTTCCGTTTTTCGTGCGTGGTTTGGGCGATTTTTTGGTCATTTTTGCTCCCTTGCTTCGTCA
>CAZURD010000083.1:0-9030 GCA_964623445.1 uncultured Prevotella sp.
ATTCCAGCTCGCAGTTGTCGAGGCTAATCAGGTTTGAGCCTTCTATTACGGCCACTTCACTGCCGTCGGACAGCATTTTTGAGTTGGTTATGACGAGCTGACCCGTGGAGTAAAGGCTCGGGGAGTCTTCCCCGTGGCTCACTATGCGCCCATTGTCAACGGTGATTACGCCGCTGCCACGGTCGGTGGCCACGGGCGCGGAGTTACGTCCGCTGGTTGTGATGGATATGTTACTGGCGTGGATTGTTCCCCCGCCGCTGCACATTATGCCGTGTCCGCCGTTGCCCGTGCAGATTATGATGTCGTTGTCGGAGCGCACGACGCTCTTTCCGTAGGCAAATATGGCGTTCGCACCCAGTCCGGTGGTGGTGATGGTGTTGCCCGACATCACTATCTCGGCGTTGTCCCTGCCCAGCACGGCGGCGTTGAGACCCTGGAAACTGCTGTGGTCTTGCGACGAAGTGTTGCCCGACGTGATGATGGTGTTGCCGCTAAGCTCCACCCGGCTGTCGTTGAATGCGGCCACGGCAGACTGGTTTTCGCCGCTGGCCGATATTTCCTCCTTGCTCTTCGCCGTGCTTCCCTCGGTGGCCATGACGGTGGCCTCTATCAGCTTAGCGTCAAATTCCTGACCGCCGGGGCCTCCCTGACCTCCGCCGGGCGGCATCATGCCCCCGCCTGGAGGCATCCCTCCCGGTGCCATGCCTCCGCCCGGAGGAGGCCCTTGCGGCGGCATTCCCTGAGAGCCTCCGCCCGGCCCGCCGCCATTGCCCATTCGCCCCTGCGGCTGTCCGTTGTCGGCCAGCATAGGGACACTCGTGTTGCCGTCGCTCGTCTGCTGGCTGCTCTTGGAGCTTCCGCATCCCATCAGGAGCAGGCCGGCCACGGCCATCGTGATGTAACAAGTCTTTTCCATATATCTGTTCGTTGTATTGGTTTGGTGTCGCTTCACGCCCGCGCCTCGCGACCGCCTCTCCTGCGCTGCGGACAGCCGGGCTTTGTCGCAAAGTTAAGTAAAATAATGCGTTGCGCACATTGCCATTAGCCGTTTGGGCGCAATTAGTAGACAAAGGCCGCAGGGCATGAGCATTCGCGCCATGAGCCTGCTCTCATGCACGATGTCGATGCTTATCAAGCCACCGTTGGCAACAGGTTGCGTGCAATGGGATAGGCAGCGAGGTGTCAACAGACCCACGTCATGTTTCCCCGCATGGGGTTTGTCGTTGAGTCTGTCACTCACGACACCGAAGAACGAACGTTCACGAAGCACCCCCGCCATGCGGGCACACAAAAAGGAGGCGAATGGCCTTGCGGTTGCCATTCGCCTCCATATCCTTTTCCCCACGTTATCGGTAGGAACGCCCGTTCCTGCCTCTCAATGCAGTAATCCCGGCAAGGCTTTGTCGCCGGGAATCCACCTTTAGCGCAGTGCCTTTCGCGACACGTCCCGCCTACTGGTGCTGCTCGCGGAGCAGGTCGTTAACGGTCTTCACGGGGTTGAACGTGCCGAGGGGCACTTCCACGAACACGGTGTTCCAGTCGCTCATTGCGCCGTTCCACAGCCCGGGCAGCTCCAGGGCTTTAAGTTCCTTGCCGTTCTTGCTCTTGCTGCTGATGAAGCCCGTGGTCTTGTCGACGTACTTCGGCAGGTCGAACGCATTGCCGCGATAATCCTTCACGGCGCAAACGAGGTCGACGGGATTGAAGTGAGTGCCCTTGGTGAACATCTCCATGTAGTCCTTGTTGCTCTTGTCTATCTGGCTGCTTTCGAGGATTTGCAGGCTCACCGTGCCGTCTTGATTGTAGACGAGGAACGGGCCGCCGCCCGGTTCGCCCACATTCTTCACCACGCCGCAGACGCGGATGGGGCGGTTGAGCTTCTCGCGGAGGTATATCACAAGCTCAGCGTCCTCCAGATGCTTGATGTCCAACTTGCGGCAGCAGAGGTCGTGCTGCACGAAACGGATTATCTCCTCGAGCTGTTCATGGCGATAGGAGCCTGTGTCGAGCAGCCGCAGGTAGCTGAACACTTTCTGCTGGAGGGTGACAAGCACGCCGGCTATGACCTGCTTGTACTCCACGGTCTCGGCCTTCAGCCTGTCAGGCACGACGTTATCGATGTTCTTTATGAACACGATGTCGGCATCAATGTCGTTGAGATTCTCTATCAGTGCGCCGTGTCCGCCCGGCCGGAAGAGCAGTTTGCCGTCGTCGGTGCGGAACGGCGTGTTGTCGGGATTCACCGCAATGGTGTCTGTGCTGGGCTTCTGTTCAGAGAAAGTGATGTTGTATTTCACTCCGTACTTGGCCTCGTAAGCCTCGGCCTTGGCGGCCACCATCTGCATGAACAGCTCCATGTGTTCGTGACTGACCGTGAAATGGACTGCGGCCTTGCCGTCGCTGGCGGCGTAGAGTGCGCCTTCCACGAGGTGTTCCTCCATTGGCGTGCGCGCCCCGTCGTCATATTTGTGGAACAGGAGCAGTCCCTTGGGCAGCTGTCCGTAGTTAAGTCCCTTGGGGTCGAGCAGGTTTGCCACCACTGCCTTATAGTTCCCGTCGGCCATCAGGGCATCGATGCCCTTGCCCTCGTTCTTTTGGCAGGCAGCATCGAGGGCATCGTAGAAGGCGAAACGCTTTATGTCCTCAAAGAATTTCTTCTCAAAGTCGGTCGCGGGAGCTGTCCGGTCGGTCGCGCCGAGGAACGCAAAGAGATCCTTGAACATCCTGCTGGCCGCCCCCGACGCGGGCACGAACTTAACCACGCGCCGTCCGCCCGCCTTGTAGTCCGTCCAAGCCTGTTCGTATTTCTTTCTCTGTTCGCCGTCGATGGCCATTATTCCGTGGCCCACGGCAGCAGCGGAGTCTATTTTAAGGAAAGGGAAGCCCGTCTTGAACTCTTCAAGCTGGGCCATGACTTGCTCTTCGGTCATGCCCTTGCTGGCAATTTGCTTCAGGTCGTCTTGTGATAACATAGGTGTGGTTTTTATTTAGAGTACGTCACAAATGTAGCAACTTTCCACGTAAAAATAAAATTAATGCGCCAAAAGTTGTACCTTTGCAATGATATATTAACAAACAAGCAAGCCATTCAATGTCCAGCAAATTAGTATTCACTCGGCAGGAAAAGGAAGCCGTGCTCCAGCTCATTGCGAGACTAAGGGAACTGGTTGGGTCTTCGCTCCTGCCCGGCGACGAAGAGAAAGTGCGCCGCGACATCTTGCAAAGCATCGGCAGCGGACTTGTCTGCCGTGACGCATTCGGCCTGAACCCCGTGCTGCTTGGATTCCAGACAGCCCTCATCGTGGCCGAGGAGATTGGCCTAAGGCGCGATGCCGTGCTGGCCATACTGCTCCACCCGAGCATAGCCGACGGCTCAATGCAGCTCGAAACGGTGCGCGAGGAATTTGGCGAGGCCGTGGCGCGCATACTCCACGGCCGCGAACGCATAGCCGAGCTTTACGCAAAGAACCCCGTGGTGGAGAGCGAGAACTTCCGCAACCTGCTGCTCTCGTTTGCAGAGGACATGCAGGTGATACTCATCATGATTGCCGACCGCGTAAACCTGATGCGCCAGATACGCGACACGACGAACGATGAGGCCAAGATGGAAGTGTCGGAGGAGGCGGCCTACCTCTACGCCCCGCTCGCACACAAGCTCGGACTGTACAAACTGAAAAGCGAGCTGGAGGATCTCTCCCTCAAATACATTGAGCACGACGCTTATTACATGATAAAGGATAAGCTGAACGCCACGAAACAGGCTCGCGACGCTTACATAACGCAGTTCATCGAGCCTGTGGAACAGAAAATCAAGGAGGCGGGACTGAAGTTCCACATAAAGGGACGCACAAAGAGCATCCACTCCATCTGGCAGAAGATGAAGAAGCAGAAGTGCGCATTCGAGGGCATATACGACCTCTTCGCCATACGCATCATCATCGACTCGCCACCGGAGAAAGAGAAGATGCTGTGCTGGCAGGCCTACTCCATCGTGACAGACATGTATCAGCCGAACCCCAAGCGGCTGCGCGACTGGCTCTCAGTGCCCAAGTCGAACGGCTATGAGAGCCTGCACATCACCGTGCTCGGCCCTGAACAGAAATGGGTGGAGGTGCAGATAAGGACGGAACGCATGGACGAGGTGGCCGAACGCGGCGTGGCGGCTCACTGGCGCTACAAGGGCATCAAGGGCGAAACGGGACTCGACGAATGGCTCGCGGGAATCAGGGGGCTGCTCGAAACGAGCGACGGACTGCAAGCCATGGATCAGTTCAAGATGGACTTGTATGAGGACGAGGTGTTCGTGTTCACTCCAAAGGGCGACCTCTTCAAGTTCCCCAAAGGCGCGACCGTGCTCGACTTTGCCTACCACATACACTCAAAGATAGGCAACACGTGTACCGGGGCACGAATAAACGGCAAGATAGTGACGCTCCGCGAAGTGCTCAACAGCGGCGACCAAGTGGAGATTCTCACCTCGTCGGCACAGAAGCCGAAGCAAGACTGGCTCAACATCGTGAAGACCTCGCGGGCAAGATCGAAAGTGAAGCTCGCCCTGAAGGAGACGCAGGCAAAGGAGGGACTGTTCGCCAAGGAAATGATTGAGCGCAAGTTCAAGAACCGCAAGATTGAACTTGACGAGTCGCTGATGGCGCGTCTGGTGAAGAAGATGGGCTACAAGGAAACAAGCGACTTCTATAAGCAGATTGCCGACGGCGCGCTCGACGTGAACACCGTAATCGACCGCTACCTGGAATTGCAGGCAAAGGATGCCAATCCCAGCGGCGACGGAACGGTGCGCAGTGCCGAGGGATTCAGCTACCATGCCGACCAAGAAACGATGGGCGGCAACGACGACGTGCTCGTGATAGACAGCAACCTCAAAGGAGTGGACTATCAGCTTGCCCGTTGCTGCCAACCGATATATGGCGACGACATCTTCGGCTTCGTGGCCGTAAGCGGCGGCATACGCATCCACCGCTGCGACTGCCCAAACGCTGCCGAACTGCGGAAGCGTTTCGGCTATCGCATAGTCAAGGCGCGCTGGAGCGGCAAAGGCTCGTCGCAATATTCCATCACCCTCCGCGTCATCGGGAACGACAACATCGGCATCGTGAGCAACCTCACAAGCATAATAAGCAAGGAAGAAAAGCTCACGCTGCGCTCGATAAGCATAGACAGCAACGACGGCCTCTTCAGAGGGAACATCGTCGTGATGCTTGAAGACACCTCCCGTCTCGAATCGCTTATGAAACGCTTGAGGGCGGTGAAAGGAGTGAAACAGGTGGAAAGAATCTGACGGCAGGGCTTTCCTGCAACTCACAGGCGGAACAACTCCAGACGGACACAACCACGACAGCAGTGGCAATAACAGAAATAAGCACCCTCTCCCACCCCGGCATCGCGCCATATGCCTCGCTCACCGAGGCGCAACTGCGCCGCCGCGACAATTCCAGGGAGGCCATCATCATAGCCGAAAGTCCCAAGGTCATCCGCGTCGCCCTCTATGCCGGATGCCAACCGCTGTCGCTGCTCTGCGAACGGAGGCACATCGCGGGCGATGCCGCCGACATCATTGCCCGATGCCCCGACATCCCCGTCTACACGGGCAGCCGCGAATTGCTTGCTCAACTGACTGGGTACACGCTTACGCGCGGGGTGCTCTGCGCCATGCGCCGCCCGCAACAGCCCTCCATCGAAGACGTTTGCCGGGATGCAAGCCGCGTGGCCGTGATACATGGTGTAGTGGACACGACGAACATCGGCGCGATATTTCGCTCCGCCGCAGCCTTGGGCGTGGATGCCGTAGCCCTCACCCGCAACTCATGCGACCCTCTCAACCGACGCTCCATCCGCGTTTCGATGGGCACTGTCTTCCTCGTCCCGTGGACATGGATTGACGACCCGCTGCCAACGCTTGCCTCGCTCGGGTTCAAGACGGCGGCTATGGCCTTGGCAGAAGAGGCCTGCACGCTTGACGATCCACGGCTGAAATCGGCCGAACGCCTTGCCGTCATCATGGGCACGGAGGGCGACGGGCTTCCGCACGAGACAATCAAGGGGGCAGACTACGTGGTGCGCATTCCCATGGCGCATGGCGTGGACTCGCTCAACGTGGCCGCCGCGTCGGCCGTGGCCTTCTGGGAGCTGCGCCGCCGTTGAGCGTCCACCCCACAGGACTGCCACCATGCGCTGGAAACGCGACATCGCCCGCCATCCGCTGCATTCCCGAACGAAATCTCCTCTTTTACGGTTTTTTCGCCCTTTTCTTGCTGAATAGCATGGAAAGCCTTATATTTGCAAGTAAGAAACTTTCTCGTGTTTAATTTAATGTCAATCATAAACCAACGATTTTATGGAGGAGAAAAGAGTTTATACCTTCGGCAACGGCAAGGCTGAGGGCAGGGCTGACATGCGCAACCTGCTCGGCGGCAAGGGAGCGAACCTTGCCGAGATGAACCTCATCGGCGTGCCTGTGCCACCGGGGTTCACCATCACCACCGAAGTATGCAACGAGTATTTCCAAAAGGGCAAGGCCGACGTAATCAACCTGCTGAAGGCCGACGTGGCCAACGCCGTGGCTCACACCGAGAGGCTGATGAACAGCAAGTTCGGCGATGCCTCAAACCCGCTGCTCGTAAGCGTGCGCTCTGGGGCGCGCGCCTCAATGCCCGGAATGATGGACACCATCCTCAACCTCGGCCTCAACGATGAGGTGGTGGCAGGACTGGCAGCCAAGACGGGCAACGAACGCTTCGCCTACGACAGCTACCGTCGCTTCGTGCAGATGTACGGAGACGTGGTGCTCGGCATGAAGCCGGCCAACAAGGAAGACATCGACCCGTTCGAGGCCATCATAGAAAAAGTGAAAGCCCAGCGCGGAATCACGCTCGACAACGAGATGAACGTGGACGAACTGAAGCAGCTCGTGACGCTCTTCAAGGCTGCCATAAAGGAACGCACGGGCAAAGACTTCCCCACAGACCCCATGGAACAGCTCTGGGGGGCGATATGCGCCGTGTTCGACTCGTGGATGAACGAGCGCGCAATACTCTACCGCAAGATGGAAGGAATACCCGCCGAATGGGGCACGGCCGTCACGGTGATGGCCATGGTCTTCGGGAACATGGGCGACACCTCCGCCACCGGTGTCTGCTTCAGCCGCGATGCCGCCACGGGCGAGAACGTATTCAACGGTGAATACCTCGTCAACGCACAGGGCGAGGACGTGGTGGCTGGCATACGCACACCGCAACAAATCACGAAGCAAGGCTCGCAACGCTGGGCTGCACAGCAGGGAATACCCGAAGACGTTCGCGCGAGCAAGTATCCCTCTATGGAGGAGGCCATGCCCGAAATCTACGCACAGCTCAACGACCTGCAAGACAAGCTCGAAAAGCACTACCACGACATGCAGGACATGGAGTTCACCGTGCAAGAGGGCAAGCTCTGGTTCCTCCAGACGCGCAACGGCAAGCGCACGGGCACGGCGATGGTGAAAATCGCCATCGACCTGCTGCACGAGGGAGAGATTGACGAGAAGACTGCACTGCTGCGCTGCGAGCCGGGCAAGCTCGACGAGCTGCTCCACCCCGTGTTCGACAAGGACGCACTGAAAAAGGCCCGCGTGCTCACGCGCGGACTGCCCGCATCGCCCGGCGCGGCCTGCGGACAGATAGTGTTCTTCGCCGACGATGCCGAGGCATGGCACGCAAGTGGCCGCCAAGTGGTGATGGTGCGCATCGAGACAAGCCCCGAAGATCTGGCAGGAATGTCTGCCGCCGAGGGCATACTCACCGCACGGGGCGGCATGACGAGCCACGCCGCCGTCGTTGCACGCGGCATGGGAAAGTGCTGCGTGTCAGGCGCAGGCGCAATAAACGTGGACTACAAGACCCGCACCGTCGAGATAGACGGCACTGTGCTCAAGGAAGGCGACTATCTCTCGCTCAATGGCTCCACCGGAGAGGTGTACTACGGAGAGGTGAAGACAAGGCCCGCCGAGATGACTGGCGACTTCGCAGAACTGATGAAGCTCTGCGAAAAGCACACACGGCTCGTCGTCAGGACCAACGCCGACACCCCGCACGATGCCGAAGTGGCACGCAACTTCGGCGCAGTGGGCATCGGCCTCTGCCGCACGGAGCACATGTTCTTCGAGAACGAGAAGATCAAGGCCATGCGCGAGATGATTCTCGCCGACACACGCGAGGGTCGCGAGAAGGCTCTGGAGAAGCTGCTGCCATACCAGAAGCAAGATTTTTACGGCATAATGAAAGTGATGGACGGCTGTCCGGTAAACATTCGTCTGCTCGACCCGCCCCTGCACGAGTTCGTGCCCCACGACTTGGCCGGCCAAGAGATCATGGCCAGAGAGATGGGAGTGTCGGTTCAGGAAATACAGCAGCGCGTCAACAGCCTCAGCGAACACAACCCGATGCTCGGACATCGCGGATGCCGCCTCGGAAACACGTACCCGGAGATCACGGCCATGCAGACGCGGGCCATCCTCGGGGCTGCCATCCAACTGAAGAAAGAGGGCTACAACCCCCACCCCGAAATCATGGTGCCGCTCATCGGCATTGTCAACGAGTTCGACGCACAGGAGCAAGTCATCCGCGAGACGGCCAAGGAGCTGTTCGCCGAAGAGGGGGTGGAGATACAGTTCCGCGTCGGCACGATGATAGAGGTGCCGCGCGCCGCCCTCACGGCCGACACCATAGCCAAGAAAGCCGAATACTTCAGCTTCGGAACGAACGACCTCACGCAGATGACCTTCGGCTATAGCCGCGACGACATAGCCAGCTTCCTGCCGGCATACCTCGACAAGAAGATTCTCAGCGTCGACCCGTTCCAAGTGCTCGACCAAAACGGCGTAGGCCAGCTCATCAATATGGCCGTGGAGAAAGGTCGCCAAACACGCCCCGAACTCATCTGCGGCATCTGCGGTGAACATGGCGGCGAGCCTTCATCGGTGAAGTTCTGCCACAAGGTCGGCCTCAACTACGTTAGCTGCTCACCTTTCCGCGT
>CAZURD010000084.1:0-8810 GCA_964623445.1 uncultured Prevotella sp.
AATAATTCTGAAACTCGCGACATATTCTTTCTTTTGCTAATTTGATGTATTCATTAGATAAATCTATTCCAACAGACTTTCTTCCCAATTCATAAGCGACTTTCATGGTAGTACCGGTTCCGCTAAATGGATCGAGCACAATGCCGTCGTCTGGACACGTGGACTTTATCGGAATTACACAAAGCTCCTCCGGATATGGTGCAAAGTGCATTTTTCTATGCTGTGTGTCTTCTGGGATAATGTCCCAAACATCCCCAGGCATAGTTCCCTTGGGATTGTAGAAAAGAAAGTAAAAACCTTTTTCTTTCAATTCCTTTGCCCTCCCAGACAATTTAGTTGAATCGGAGTGCGTTGCACGTTGTTCGTTGCGAATGACCATTCTAAAATCAGAAATAATGCCATCCTTGACCTTCTGCATGACTTCATCCAACTTTTTCATCGCTTCTTTCTTCTCTTGCTCTGAAAGGCTGGTTGAGAGTTCTATCTGCCTTCGGTAACGAATGCCACTCACCCCTGTGGCAGACACGACCGCACCATTTTTGACAACAGCCTGCCTTGGCTTTGAACGAATGGAATCAGCGTCAAAGTAATATTTTTCATTCTTTACAAAAAAGAAGAAATCCTCAAATACAGAACCAAAACGGTCTTTGTTTGGACTCATCCCACCCTTATGCTTGCTCCATATTATATCGTTGCGGAGTATCCAACCATCATCAATCATCATCAAGGCAATTCGCCAAGGTATCCCCACCAACGATTTATTGCAATACGAATCACCGACATTCAACCAAAAGGCACCTGTTGGCTTTAACACCCGCTTTACCTCCTTGATTATATTGAACAAATTGTCAATATATTCCATATAAGAATCTTCCAATCCTATACCGCCATTCTCGTATTGGCGCTTTTGCCAATACGGGGGACTTGTTATGCAACAGTCAATAGAATTTTCTGATATTGACCGTAACACATCAAGTGCATCTCCTTGGATAAACAAAGGAAACTTGTTATCACGCTCTCTATAATCTGATATTACACACATAATCAATAACCGGCCTGCGGAATTAAGCTGACAAAAGATTTATGCCTAAAAACTTGCGCATATTAGTGAACTTTACTTTGGAGCAATGTGACAGAACTCAGAGAGTGGTGACACACCTGCAAGAAGCACACGACCAACGCACGTTGTATCTATCCCAATGATGGCGGGGGCTGTCGCAATGGGGGCAGGCCGCCTCTTCTCCTGTTCACGCAAGGCACGCAAACATTCCTCGCGGGATGATTCATCGGGGAATATACGGCTGAAATCAAGCTGTCTCATAAGCTGTGTATTTGATTGCAAAGGTAACGAAAACTCGCAACTTTAGCAAAATTACGCCTTGTTTGTCCACTCCCGTGCGGCGAGCCATTCCAGCCGCTTGCTGATTGCTAAAAAATACATGTCTAATTGCATTGCAATAAGGCATTAAATGGAACGCAATAAGGCATTAATTGGAGAGCATTTAATGCTCCGTTGCGGGACAACGAGGCATCGAATGCAAGCCAGTGTCGCCGTGATTAACGCATATCGCTTGCTGTCAAGGGGTTACTGAAAGCCAAAAACGGTTTAGCAATCGTGGCATGGCGACCATGCTCCGTGCCTCAAAGCCCTATGCTTACGGCTCATAATCTCATTGAGGACACGCGCTTTGGCTAACAGAGCCGCATCAGCTATGACGCTTGCCAACGGTCGAGCTGATGGAAACAGACACTCAATGGGAAAAGGACGATGTGAAGAAAAGAGGGCGCACCCGTTCGGATACGCCCTCTCAACAATAAAATCCTAAAATCTAATTATCAAACAGTAAACGGCTTTTCAACACGTCCGGCTATGCTTGCAGACGCAAGTACACAGTCAATTACTTGTTGAAAACTTTCTTTCCGTTGATTATAACCAGACCCTTGGCATTCTTGTCAACCCTCTGACCTGCGATGTTGTATGCCGGAGCATCAACGTCGGCGGCAGCAGCGATTTCAGCAGTCACGTCGGTTATGCCCGTCGTCTCGCTGCCGGGAACTTGGCCAGCTTCAAGCAGGGTGTTGGTGTCTGTCGTGATTGTGGCATCGCCCGTGGTGTCGAATGCAAAGCCGCCGAGAGTAATCTTGGAACCCGTCGCAAGCACGTCATAACGGCAATCGGCAAAGACTTGGAACTTTATCACGCCGTTGCCAGTCGTGGAAACAGACTGCCCCTCGCAAATCTGCGAAACCTGCAGTATGCTATAGTCGGGATCTACATAATAGTCTCCGACTTCCTCATCATAATAGGTTGCTCCCTCAATGGCGCTGAGGTCATAAGCATAAACCGAAGTAGCGGGCGATGCATCGTTAGTGTTCTCCATCGCGAAGATGTAAGGCATACGGAGATCCTCCTCCTCAAACACCACATAGGGCTTGTTTCCTGAAGCAGAAATGAACACATAGAGATATCCATCCTGATTTGGGGTGAAACGATAGATGCACCCGCTGGAGGGATATGTTCCTGCGGTTGCAGCCGTGCCCGAGGGGTTGGTGTTGCCCTGAATGGCACTATTGATAGACAACACGGTGCCGTTGTAAGAAAGCGTGCCTGTCTTCATCTCGGCAGTCTTGAAGGTGTCGTCATAACGCACCGTACACGTGACACTCGCCGTCGAGGCAATCTCCGTCCCGGCAGTAAGCGTCTGTCCATCACTGGTGGTAAGAGACGCAGCGTCCACTGCAGCAAACTCATAGTCCTGAGCGTTAACCGAAAGTGCGGCCATCACCAATGCCACACTGAGTAATGTTTTTTTCATAATGCTTTAATGATTAAGTTGATTTTAATTATTGGAACTAAGATGTGCCCGGGAGCCACCCGAGAGTAAATCCCCGGGCACATCCGAAAGTCATTCTTCTTGCGACTCTTCCTCGCCTTGCAGCTGTCCCTCGAAAGAATAATTATAGGTGGTGGTAACACGTCCCGACCTCTGCGTCAGGCTGAAGGAGGCCGTCAGATAGCCATTACCATCAATCCGTCCCGAGAAGGCAGCTCCCAAGCCGTTTGACGTGGAAGCGTTTGAGAACACGAATCCATCGTTGGCATGGGCTATGTTGGTAACAGACGTGGCGTTGTACTCGAAGTCTCCACTACAGTCAAACGTGATGTCTGCGCAATAAGCGGAGTCTGTGGGCACTATCGTCGCTGTGCCGGCTGCATAAAGCGTGTCGGTTGTCCCGTCTTCAATCCTCATGAAAGTTCCGGCATAGACACCGGCAGCATCTATCTCAGGCGTATTGGCGAATGTCACCTCACAGTCGTCATCGTCACAAGCAACGAACAGGCAGCCAAGCGCAAACGCCGAGAGCAAAGGAAACAAAATCTTTCTCATGTCTATTTAGTTTATCCGTTGTTAGCAATTGATTAATAGCCCGGGTTCTGGTCGTCAGAGGTCAGTGCCGTGTTGTTGCTTATTTCGCCAGACGGTATTGGCCTGTACCACTTCACCTCGCCTGCCGTATTCTCCATGTCGGTGATCGAGCTTATATCCGAGTTGAACGCAACATTGTACCTTACGAGCTGACGTGTACGGCGCAGATCCATCCACCTGTCCCTCTCTGCGAACAGTTCGCGCGCCCTCTCATCGAGAATGACATCAAGCGCGGTTATGTTGCCGAAACTTGACGGCCTTGAATAATCTGCTTCATAAGCGGAGAACGAAGACAACGCACCGGCATTCGAGCGGTTACGCACATCGTTGACTAATTCAAGAGCCTCGCCCTCGTTGCCAGCCATGAGTTCGGCCTCGGCCCACGTCAGGTACATGTCACTCACATGGAACAGCGGGATGTCACGGTAGCCGTTGCTCGTATTGAGAGATTCCTGTGCGGTGTTCGGGTCGTCAAACTTCTTCACCACTGTCGTGCCATACACATTCACACAGTTTAATTCATAATCTTCTGTCGACTTTGTGTAACTGCCATCCGAACTAAACGTGTATATGACAGTCTCTTCGCCGAGTATGTATGCCGACACATCGTTAATGCAATCGTCCATTGCATACCTCTCAACATTGGCATCAAACTCAGCCTCAGCCTCCTCTTCCGTAGTGTAATACGGGAAGTACCTCAAGCCGATGTTCAAGTTGTCAACATTGCTTGCATTGTAATAAGCGTAATAGCCAGTCGTAGACCATGTGCCGTTATAATTGTACATCGTGGTCATAAAGGTAGCATCAAAACGCTCGTCGCCTTCTCCCCACAGGTAAATGGCCTTTTCCGATGGAGCCATATTCGAGTCGCAGTACTTGTAGCCTGAAGACGTGCAGTCACCGTAGTAGCATCCGTAGGTGTTCTGCAAGCCGTGGCCGCCGTCGCTTGTGCTGCCCGGATAGCCAGCCCTGTCATACTGCACGGAGAATATCTCCTCCTGGTTCCCCTCGTTGTCGGGCGACCACTTGTCCTCGAACGACATCGTAAGGCTGATTCCGTTTATTGCAGCTTCTGCATACTGCGCTGCCAACTTGAAATATTCGGTGTCATCAATACTATACGTACCGGATGTAGCGTCTGTGAGCGTGGTTTCCAAGTCCCATCCGGCCGCCAGACACACCTTGGCAAGCAAGGCGTTGACAGCCTGCCGGCTGATGTAGCCCTCGTGGCTCGTCTCCGGAAGGTTTGTGTCGTCCGCTATGTCCTCAAGCTCTTCTATCAATGCCGGGTACAGATTAGACAGTGCCGTCCTCGGATAACTCCTCTCCGCACTCTGTATATACTCCGTGACATAAGGCACTGCGCCGAATTGCTGTGTCAGCAAGTAATAGGCATAGCAACGCAGGAACTTGGCTTCGGCAATCACGAGACCGTCACCGTTGGCGTAGTAGAGCATACAGTTTGCGTTGTTTATCAGCGAGTAGAGGTCTGTGTAGAAGTCCGTCACCGTGGAGTTTTCAGCAGTTAGCGTGTACTTGTGCAGTACGCCCGCGTCTTTGCCACGGGTCGCCACGTAGAGGTCTGTGCCCCACTCGAATATGTCCAGATAATCGGCCGCGATGGGCTTCAACAGAGAATACGTGTACACCCTGAGTCCCTCAAGCCCCTCTTCCGTGCTGAAGTAATCGTCAGCGACATTCGGGTTCGTCTTGTTTTCGGAATCAATGAAATCAGAGCAGCCACTCATTGCGCCGGCACCAGCCAGCATTGTGGCCGATAATGCTATATATAATATCTTCTTCATCATGGTAACAATTGCAAATTAGAACTTGATGCTTGCACCGAACTGCCACGTGACGGTGCTCGGACCATCGTTTTTCAGGCTTGCGCTCGCCCACTCCGGGTCGAAGCCCTTGTAGCTGGTGATCACAAACGGGTTAGTCACCGTGCAATACAGGCGCAGATATGAGCACTTGAATTTCTCTGTCCACTTCTTCGGGAACGTGTAACCGAGAGTTATGTTCTTGACTTTCCAGTAAGATGCGTCAACATACGTGTTCACGCCGTCAAGCCAATAGCTCGAGCCTGTGCCGCTGTTTGCAGCAGCGTTGTTGGGGAACGGATAGCTTCCGTAGACCGTAGTCTCCTGATAGACAGGATTGATGTAAGTACCGTCCGCGTTCACACCGTCACAGTCAATAAGCGTACCGGCAGGTATGTAATAGTCAGCATTGAGCTTCATGCGTCCGCGATCGTCCAAGCCAAAATACTCGCCGTAGAAAGCGGAGCTTACATAGTAGTTCTGCTTCGTGTAAATGGTTGCCGAGAAGTCCCAGTTCTTGTAGGTGACAGTGGTCGATATGCTACCCGTCCACTTAGGATCAAGGTTGTAGATCTTCTTGTCCTCGTCGGTGAACTGTCCGTCACCGTTGCGGTCTACGATTATGGGCAGACCCTCGGTCCATCCGTAACACTTGTAATAGTACTCGTATTCCTTGACAGTCGTACCCGGAGTGAATCCCATCTTGCGGGCTATCTCATTGTCAGGCACCACCATGTCCCTGTCGCTCACGATTCCGGCCCACTCGTAACCATATATGTTGTTGACGGGATAGCCGATGAAGAGGTTGCCAGTGTCGTCGCCGGAGATAACGCTACCGCCCACGCCATTGATGTCGCGCACCTCATTGTTGTTGTGAGCAATGTTGAATGTCGCGCTCCAGTTCCAATCCTTTGTCCTGATAATTTCGGTCGTAAGAGAAGCCTCAACACCCTTGTTCCTCACCGAACCGACGTTTGTCGTCAGCGTAACCCCGCCGGCCTCCAGAGGCAGCTCTACATCGTAAAGCAGATCCTTGGAAGTCTTGACATACCAGTCGAACGTACCGCGTATGCGTCCGTCAAAGAAACCGAAGTCAACACCCACGTTGAACTCATGCGATTTCTCCCAAGACAGCTCCGTGTCGACAATGCCGCTGGGATAGTATCCCTGATAGTACGTGCTGCCGAACGGATAGTAGACCGGGCCAGACACCGACAGATCGGTAGCATAGTTGCCTATGCCGCTGTTGTTACCCGTTACACCATAAGAGATACGGAGCTTGGCGTTGGAGAGCCAGTTGCGCGTCTTGGCCATGAACGGCTCTTCGGAAAGACGCCATGCGAACGCCACGGACGGGAAGCTGCCCCAACGGTGGCCTTCGGCAAACCTTGAAGAACCATCCCAACGGATTGTAGCCGTCAGCATGTAGCGGTCTTTCAAAGTATAGTTAGCACGCAGAGCATAAGAAATCATGCTGTATTCCGTGTACGAGTTGTAAGACTCATCGGAGTTGTAACTGCCGGTGTTCAGATTCCACCAATACGTGCCGTCAAGCACTCCATTATAATAAAGGTATTGGTACTCCGTGTCGGAATGCATCATCGAGAACAGACCCATCACGTTCACCCTATGGTCGGTGCCAAAGGTGTTGTCGTAGGTTATCATGTTATCCCACGTCCAGTCGAAAGAACGTTCCGTTTCCTTTGTCGCTGTGTTTTCAGCGTCGCCTATGAGCGTTCCGTAGAAATATCCCTCACGAGAATAATCGAAGTTCGGGGAGAACGTCGACTTAATGTTGAGTCCCTTGAACGGAGTTATCTGAAGATAGATGTTACCCAGTGCGCGCCACTGCTGGAGATTCCTCGTCTCGTTCTGCATATACAGGAACGGGTTGCGCTGGTCGGAGAACTGATAGCTCGACGAAGAGCCCATAGCCTCATAGTTACCGGGCTTCTCGTTCAGTTCGCCGTCTGAGTTGTAGGGCTGCATGAACGGGTTCATGCGGTAGGCATACCTCACGCCATCGTCGCTGGCGTAGTCGTGGTTGATGCGTGCAAGGTTGAAGCTGAAGCCCGCGCTCACATACTTGTTTATCACGCCATCGACACTTCCCTTGAAGTTGAACTTGTCTTGGCTATCTCCGTCGTAGATACCGTCTTCGTCAGAATAGCCTATGCCCATGTGGTAGCTGACGTTTTCAGTCGCTCCGTTCACTGCAACATAATGGTTCTGCTGGTGTCCGCTGCCTGTCACCAAGTCCGGCCAATTGTATGTCTGGCCCGTTGCCAACAGGGTCTTCAGGCGATATTCGCCGGTCTCGGAGTTGAGAAGTGCCATCTGGTCGAAGTTCTTCATTGCGTAAACAGGCTGGCCGGAGTTAGTCGTTCCCGTGGCATATTCAAGGAACTTACTGAAACGGTAGTTATAGAACGACTGCCCGTCCATGAAGTCGGGCATACGCGCCACGTTCGTCACGCCGTAATATCCATCATACGAGATCGTTGGCTTGCTCGACTTCTTGTCCACCGACGCGCCGCTCTTGGTCGTCACGATGACGACACCGGCTGTGGCACGCGAACCGTAGATGGCCGTAGACGAAGCGTCCTTCAGCACATCGATGCGCTCTATGTCCTGAGGGTTGAGCCAGTCGATGTCATCGCAGATAACGCCGTCCACAACATAAAGAGGCGACACGCTACTGTTGATTGACGACTGTCCGCGAATCTCGATGTCGAAAGAGTTGCCCGCACGGCCGCTCGACTGCGTGATGCTCACGCCCGGCACCGCACCCTGCAAGTTCTCCAGCACCGAGGGCGCACCCTTTGCGGTGATCTGCTTGTTGTCTACGGACGAGATTGAACCGGTAAGGTCGCTCTTCTTCATCGTTCCGTAACCCACGACGACAACCTCGTTGAGTGCTTGGTTGTCTTCCTGCATCACGATGTCAATCTTCTGGCGATTGCCAACCTTCACGGTCTGGTCCTTGTAACCAATGTAGGTCACTTTGATTTCTGTCCCCTCCGTGGCATTTGAAATGCTGAAGTTTCCATCAAAGTCGGTCACTGCCCCCGGCTTGCCGTCGGCAACGACCGTGACCCCAATCATCGGCTCGCCGTTCGCGTCTTTCACAGTTCCGGTGACGGTTCGCTGCGCATAAGCGAGGAACGCCGTCATGGACATGAATGAAGCCAATAAGGCTCTTCTGATTTTGTTGGTCATAAATATAGGTTTTTAGTTATTGAAGCCTTAACTACACGCCACATCGCTCCCTAAAGTTCTGTCACATGTATTTGTTCAGCTATGCAAAATTATAAAAGAAAACGTATCTTCGTTCCGCTGTTTCTCTTTTTTTTCACTTAAACATGAGAAATATTCACAAAACACTTATTTTAAGCCATTGGCGAAAGCCTATTTTTCACTTTTTAACCACGTCTGCCAACCTGTCGGTTTTGCTGATAACCGTTGCTGGACTGCAAGTGAGCCTCCAGCTTGGCGGTGGTTTCCGCCAGCGGGCGGATGAATATCCAGCAATCTGCCAAAAAGCCATTCGGCTGCATAC
>CAZURD010000085.1:0-8809 GCA_964623445.1 uncultured Prevotella sp.
ACGGAAGCACAAAGCCAAGAAAAAGGACTTTTTGTAGAAATTCAAAACAGCTTCTGAATGCAAGTTACGCTTCGGGCAGTGCTGAAAAAACTTGACAATCGGAAATCGCAAACCAGAGAAAGATTTGGGATTTTTGTGCCATGATTTGGGGTTCATTGCGGCGAAAATGCCAAATAAAAGTCAAAAAGCGGGACTGTTGATGCCCCGTTGTACTGCGTTTTGACGGAAATCGGGACGCATTCGATGCCTGATAGCGAGGCGACGGGGCATTAAACGGCGGGCAATTAATGCCTCGTTGCGTCCCGATTAATGCTCCGTTGCGCTGCATTTCGACAGAAAATCATGCGCCAGATAAGTCGGTTTGGCTTTATGTAGCTTATAATCAAACGATTACTGAAATAGCCCCTGCAATCGCGTATTTGCGGCAATAAGTCAGGTCGCGCGAAAAAACGCCCGAAAATAAGCCATAAACCTTAAAGTAAAACTTCAGCCAATCGCACGTAACGGTTTTGCGAAACCGCTCCGCAGGGCGCACTAAACCGGCCCGGCAGAGGCAGCGCATGGCGTTGTTGCAGGCGAGGAAAGGCATCGGCCTTTGGCTGTTGCGAAAGGAATCATCAACAATTATGCCCCATGCGGATGCTTTATGTCGATGTTTTTGTGTACATTTGCAAAGTGGTTGGCCGCTTTCGACATGCCCGTGGGAGCGTGCCCGCAGGCTATGGCAACCCATGCGAACAGACTAATAACCTGTAAAACAAATATGAAAAGACTTCTTTCTGCAATCGCCGCATTGAGCCTTTCGGCGACATTGGCTCATGGGCAAGTGCCCGATGCGGTGGAAGACGTGAACAAAGTGGTGGACAACACGCCCGACAGCATAGCCAAGGCTCTCATGTCGAGGCCTGCGCCGGGCACCACGCGCAAGGGCGACCAGCCCGTGCTCTTCCTCATAGGCAACTCAACCATGCGCAACGGCACGCTCGGAAACGGCAACAACGGCCAGTGGGGATGGGGATATTTCGCCCCGAAATACTTTGACGCGCGGAAGATAAGCGTGGAAAACCAGGCTCTCGGGGGAATGAGCACACGCACATTCTACAACCAGCTGTGGCCGGACATACGCAAGGCGTTGCGCCCCGGCGACTGGGTGATAATCTCAATAGGCCACAACGACAACGGCCCTTATGACAGCGGACGCGCCCGCGCGGTACTGCCCGGTACGGGAGACGACTCGCTCGAAGTGACCATTCAGGAGACGGGAGTGAAAGAAACCGTCTACAGCTACGGCGGATACATGCGCAAGTACATCGCAGAATGCCGTGCGGCAGGGGCAAACCCCGTGCTCATGTCGCTCACGCCGCGCGATGCCTACGACGAGAACGGCAAGATAGTGCGCAAGCCGCAGAGCCAGTGGCTGGCGGAGATAAGCCGCGAGGAGGGCGTGCCATATATCGACCTGAACGAAATTTCGGGAGCGAAGCTCGACGGGTTCGACCGCTGGAAGGAGAGCTACCACTTCTATCGCGACCATATCCACACGAGCAAGTTTGGCGCAGAGCTTAACGCACGCTCGGCAGCGGAGGGCATTGCGGCCAGCACCGACCCCGCCATCGCGCCCTTGCAGGCCATGATGACGAGCGTGGCACTGCCCACCGTGCCCGTAGTCCGCAAGGAGGGCAAGCCCGTTGTGTTCCTCACGGGCGACTCCACCGTGAAGAACGAGGACAAGGACGAGGACGGCATGTGGGGCTGGGGTTCGCAGGCCTACACCGTGTTTGACTCCACTAAGATTGTCGTGGCAAACTGCGCCAAGGCCGGACGCTCCACGCGCACATACCTCAACGAGGGACGCTGGGAGCAGGTGTACAACTCGTTGCAGCCGGGCGACTACGTTCTCATACAGTTCGGGCACAACGACATCGGCCCTATCGACGACCAGAAGATGCGCGGCGTGATTCCTGGCACGGCAGACTCCATGCACGTCTACCGCATGAAGGATTCGGGGATGTATGAATTGGTGTACACATTCGGCTGGTATCTGCGCAAGTTCATCCACGATGTGCGCGAGAAAGGAGCCACGCCCATACTCGTAACGCTCACCCCTCGCAACGAGTGGCCGGGCGGAAAGATGGAGCGTCGCAACGACACGTATGGCAAGTGGTATCGCGAAGTGGCCGAGCTGGAGGGCGTGGAGCTTGTCGACGTACACAACATCACGGCCGATTTCCTCGACAAGGAGTGCGGCAGCAAGGAGGCGGCGATGAAATACTACAACCGCGACCACACGCACACCTCGCTCCTCGGGGCACAGACCAACGCCAAGAGCGTGGCTCAGGGCTTGCGCGACAACGGCAGTCCGCTGGCCAACTACCTGAAGTGAGAAGCCGTTTCGCCTTGTCACCACGGCAGGACAAAGGCCGTTTCGGTGAGGCACGGCAGCTTCAGTGCCCTGCATTGAGGGCATGAGGATTTGGGATTGTCGCGCTTTGCGCGGTTCTCCGACAGGGGACTTGCATGTTGCTGAAGGCATTGCTGCATCTTTGCGGCGGCCTGCGCGCAACGCAATGCGCCCAAGGAAAGGTCGGACAGCCGCACGGAGCGCGACGATTTCTGACTTGAACCCAAATCGGCCATTAGGCCGTTAATGCGCCGGGAAGGGCGTATTGGCAAACTCTTCGCCTGCTTCCGCGTTCCTGCCGGCACCTTGTCTTTCGTCTTGTCTCGGCGTAGCCCGCTACGCTTTCGTCGAGGCCGGAAGCCAATCTGCACGGCATGACCACAGAATCAGTCTGAAGCCTAACAACCGATTCGGGTTGAAGTGAGCCGCCGCGCCCCTCCCTCCGTGGGCACGGACTTCCCTGCACGAGTGGCCGGGCAATGCGCCGGGCGGCCATGCAGTAATGCGGAGGCAAGAGAAAAAGCGAGGAATAGCAACATAGCATAACATCCGCCATGATAGACCGCAATACCGTTGAGCGAATACTCGATGCGGCAGACATCGTAGAAGTGGTGTCGGATTTTGTCACGCTCCGCAAGCGCGGGGTGAACTACGTTGGGCTTTGCCCGTTCCACGACGACACCACACCATCGTTCTACGTGTCTCCCGCGAAGGGCGTTTGCAAGTGTTTCGCCTGTGGCAAGGGAGGCAATGCGGTCAACTTCATCATGGAGCATGAGCAGGTGACCTATCCCGAGGCCCTGCGTTGGCTCGCGCGCAAGTACAATATAGAAATAAAGGAACGCGAGTTGAGCGACGACGAGCGTCGCGAAGCAGGGGAACGGGAGAGCATGTTCGTGGTGAACGAGTGGGCGCGCGACTACTTCAGCGATGTGCTTTTCAACGATGTGGACGGCCGCGCCATAGGCAAGCAGTATTTTCGCAGCCGTGGCTTCCGCGACGACATAATGCGGAAGTTCCAGCTCGGGTTCTCGCCGACGCGGCGGGGGGCTTTTGCCGAGGCCGCCATCGCAAAGGGCTTTCGCGAGGAGTTCTTGCTGAAGACGGGACTGTGCTTCAAGCGCGAGAGTGGCGAGCTGGCCGACCGCTACGCCGGGCGCGTGATATTCCCGTGGCTGAACGTGAGCGGCAAGGTGGTGGCCTTTGGCGGAAGACTGCTCGACGCGCGCACGAAAGGGGTGCAACAGAAATACGTCAACTCTTCCGACTCCGCCATATTCCACAAGGACCACGAACTGTATGGCATATATCAGGCCAAGCGTGCCATCGTGAAGGAAGATTGCGTGTTCATGGTGGAGGGCTACACCGACGTGATCTCCATGCACCAGTGCGGCGTGGAGAATGTCGTGGCAAACTCCGGCACTGCCCTCAGCCGGCATCAGGCAAAGATGCTCCATCGCTTCACGCCAAACATTGTGCTGCTCTACGACGGCGACGAGGCGGGCATACACGCCGCTATCAGGGGCACGGACATACTCCTTGCCGAGGGAATGAACGTGAAAGTGCTCGTGCTTCCTGACGGCGACGACCCCGACAGCTTCGCCCGCAAGCATACGGCGGCGGAGGTGAGAGACTACATTGCCGCCCATCAGACCGACTTCATCGAGTTCAAGACGAGGCTGATGCTCCAAGGAGTGGCCGACCCCGTGAAGCGGTCGGAGGCCATCACGAGCATCGTCAAGAGCGTGTCGCTGATTCCCAACGCCATAACGCGCGACACTTACCTGCACGACTGCGCCACGCGCCTCGGCCTCGGCATCGGAGAGCGCACGCTCGTCTCGACGATGAACAAATTCATCAGCGACGAGCGCGAACAGCAGGCCAAGGAGACCGAACGCGAGCAACGGAGACAGGCAACGGAGACTCCCGCCGGGGAACAGAAGCCGCAGGAACGGCAACCGGCCATCGGCCTGCACACCGCCGAGGAGCAGGCCGGCGAGGTGGAACGGATGCTCGCAAGGGAGATAGTGCTACACGGAGACGAAATCATTTTCAGTGACGTGGAGACCGACGACGGGCAGGCCGTGAGCCTCAACGTGGCGCAATACGTGGACTATGACCTCTCGCAGGACGGACTGCGGTTTGCCAACGAGATGTACAACAGAATACTCGACGAGGCCGTGGAGCACTCCGCCGATGAGGGTTTTAAGGCAGAAACCTACTTCCTGCACCACCCCGACGGGGGCATCAACGCTTTTGCGGGCCAGGTGGCACTCTCTCCCTACACCCTCAGCCGGAGCCTTGCAATGGAGGAGAACACGCAGACGCTGCGGCAAAGGGTGACGCATCTTGTGCTCGACTGGCGGCTCGACATCATCCAGAGGCAACTGAAGGCCATACGGCGGCAACTCACCGAGGCGGGCACCGACATGGAACGGATGCGCAAGCTGATGCAGGAGCACAAGGACTTGCAGCAGTTGCGCGACCAGCTCGCGCGGCGCGTGGGCAGCGACATAATAACATAAAGCCGCGCGAAGCACGCAGCCAAGCGCACACATAGGAAAACAAAGACAACCAAACGACAGACAATGTACTACATAAAAAAGACCCTCGAAATATCCGCGAGCCACAGCCTGAGCCTCGACTACGAGAGCAAATGCACGCGGCTGCACGGCCACAACTGGCGCATCACCATCTGCTGCAAGGCCGCCGAACTTGACGGCAACGGCATGGTGACCGACTTCAGCGACGTGAAAGGCAAGGTGAAGAGCCTGCTCGACCACACAAACCTCAACGACGTGCTGCCTTTCAACCCCACCGCCGAGAACATTGCGCGCTGGTGCGTGGAGCAAGTCCCCAATTGCTACAAGGCCATCGTGCAGGAAAGCGAGGGCAACATGGCTGCATACGTGAAAGACGAAGACGATTTCGCAGGCGGCTTCTGACCGTATATACGGTGCAGGCACAAACAAAATGACTGACTGAAAATGCCGCGAACCATGAAGAAGAGGGTGAACGAGATATTCCATACGTTGCAGGGCGAGGGGCGCAACACAGGCCGCGCCGCCGTGTTCGTGCGCTTTGCGGGATGCAATCTGCGCTGCCCGTTCTGCGACACCGACTTTGCTTCTTACCGCGAGATGACCGATGAAGAGATAGTGGCATCGGTCTGCCGCCACAAAGCCGACCTTGTGGTGCTCACGGGAGGCGAACCCACATTGCAGGCGGACGGCGCAATGGTGGATGCACTCCACGCCGCCGGATTTGAGGTGGCAATGGAGACCAACGGCACACGCCCCGTTCCGGAGGGCATCGACTGGCTCACGGTGTCGCCAAAGCAGCAGTTCGTGGGCGCGGCGGGACGCTTGGCCGTGCGCAAGTGCAATGAGCTGAAGTGCCTGTTCGACGGGGAAACGCCTGTCTGCGACTTCGGTGTGGATGCCGACTTCTACTACCTTCAGCCATGCGACACTGGCGACCCCGTGCGCAACAAAGCCATAACGTCGGCCTGCATCGACTACATAAAGAGCCATCCGCGCTGGCGGCTGTCGCTGCAAACGCACAAGTTGGCCGGCTTTGCGTGACTGAGGAACATCAAACGCATCGTCGCAACGACCCAGCAATACGCCTATGCACGAACTTTACCTTGTGGCGGTAGTCATCAATGAGATAGCCTGCATCCTCGCAATATTGCACGTTCTGATGGACGAGAGGCAGCCGGCAAAGACCATGGCATGGGCTTTGGTGATATTCTTCGTGCCCGTGGTGGGCATCGTGCTTTACTTCTTTTTCGGCGTGAACAGGCGAAAGGAGCGCATGGTGAGCCAGCGCAGCCTCGACCAGCTGACCAAACGCTCCATGCTTGCGTTTGTCGAACAATACGACCTGCACCTCCCGCAGGAGTACCGGCGCGTGATCGACCTCTTCGTCAACCAGAACATGGCCTTGCCTTTCAAGGACACGTCGGTGGAAATCTACACCGACGGGCACTCGTTCTTTGGCGAGCTGCTCCGTGCCATATCGGCCGCACGCGACCACATACACGTGGATATGTATATATTCGCAGACGATGCGCTGGGTCGTCTCGTGGCCGACGCGCTGATAGACAAGTCGTGGCAGGGCGTGGAAGTGAGGCTGATATACGACGACGTGGGCTGCTGGAAAGTGAGCCATCGTTTCTTTGAACGCCTGAGAGAGGGTGGGGTGGACGTGAGGCCTTTCCTGCCAGTGCGCTTTCCGTCGTTCACGAGCAAGGTGACTTACCGCAACCACCGCAAGATAATCGTCATAGACGGCACCGTTGGCTTCATAGGCGGGATGAACGTGGCACTCCGCTACGTCAAGGGCACCGGCTCGCGGCCGTGGCGTGACACGATGGTGAAGCTCACGGGCAGTGGCGTTTACGGTCTCCAGCGCACGTTCCTCGTAGACTGGTATTTCGTGGACAGGACGCTAATCTCCAATCGCCGATACTATCCGCAGCCAGCGGATGGAGTGTCGACGGGCGGCGTGACGCAGGTGGTGACGGGCAGTCCGATTGCCCCTTACCCCGACCTCATGCAGGGATATGTGCGCCTCGTGCTCAGCGCGCGCCATTACATATACATCGAAACGCCTTATTTCATGCCTGCGGAGGCTCTGCTCTTTGCGCTGAAGGCTGCCGCCTTGGCCGGCGTAGACGTGCGCATCATCATACCGGACAGGAGCGACACGCCTTTCGTGGACTGGGCAAGCCGTTCCTACATGCGCGACGTGGCGGCGGCAGGCGTGAAGGTTTATCTATACACGGCGGGATTCCTGCACAGCAAGATTCTCGTCTGCGACGACTCTTTCAGCACGTGCGGCTCTACAAACCTCGACTTCCGCAGCTTTGAGAACAACTTTGAGGCAAACGCTTTCTTCTACGACGAGGCTACGGCGATGCGCTTCAAGTCTGTGTTCTTGCGCGACCTGCAATGCTCCGTGCTCTTCAATGACATTATGGCAAAGCGTCCGCCGGGATTCTTCACGCGCCTCTGGGAGTCCGTCACGCGCCTGCTCTCGCCCGCATTCTGAGTTTTTTGGAGTGTGGCCGCCGACAGTTTGCGGCGCGTTAATTTTTTGCAAATATTGCAATGGGAAAGCTGTCCGTGCGGAATATTTTTGTATTTTTAAGGTTGGATTTGCCGGGTGAAAGTGGCGACAAAGGTTGATTTTACTGATGCTCATCGCCCTCATGCCGACAGCAAAAACCATTTTAACCATAAAAACAATAGAGTATGAAAAAGTATTTGGCAGAGATGATTGGCACGATGGTGCTCGTCTTGTTGGGATGTGGAAGCGCAGTGTTCAACGCCGGATGCGGCACGGCTGCGCAAGTGCTCATGGTGGCAATGGCCTTTGGCCTCTCGGTGGTGGCAATGGCCTATACCATAGGCGGCATTTCTGGCTGCCACATCAATCCGGCGATAACGCTCGGGGTGTGGCTCAGCAAGCGAATGAGCGGCAAGGACGCTGCGATGTACATGGTGTTTCAGGTGATTGGGGCTTTCATCGGTTCCGCAATCCTCTGCGCCATAGTCTCTGGCATTGACGCAGGCAGTGCTTCCTACATCGCGCAGGGAGGCAACTTCGCCACCACTACAGGCTCAAATGCCTGCCAGGCGGGCGTGTCCGTGACGGCGGGGCTTATTGCCGAGATTGTGTTCACGTGCATTTTCGTGCTCGTGGTGCTTGGAACAACCGACAGCAAGCACGGCGCGGGCAACTTTGCCGGCCTTGCCATCGGTCTGTCGCTTGTGCTGATTCACATCGTGTGCATACCCATCACGGGCACGTCGGTGAACCCGGCTCGTTCCATCGCCCCCGCTGTGTTCGCCGGCGGTGAGGCTCTTTCGCAGCTTTGGATATTCATCGTCGGCCCGTTTGTCGGCGCGGCTCTCGCTGCCGGCCTTTGGAGCGTGATAGGAAAGGACGGCGAGTGACCGTCAGCGGCTGCTCGTCGGCAGTTGCGGGGCGTGTCAAATGTTCCTCAATTTGGCACGCCCTTTTTCTTGTGTATTGTTTAACCCAAATCGGTCGTTAGGCCGTTATCACATCGGGAAGAGCCATTTCGGCAAACTCTTCGCCTGCTTCTGCACTCCTGCCAGAATCTTGCCATCCGTCTCGCCTCGGCGTAGCCCGCTACGCTTTCTGCGAGGCCGAAAGCCAATCTACACGGTATGACCGCAAAATCGGTCTGAAGCAAACGACCGATTTGGGGTTAAGCATAAAAATTGGGGGCATTAAATGGAGCGCAACGAGGCATTAATTGCCGTCCGTTTAATGCCCCGTTGCGCTCCATTTAATGCCCCGTTGGCTGGACGTGCCTTATCTATGGAGATTACGGCCATGTTTGGCCACTCTTTTGCACTTCTAACTTGACGATAC
>CAZURD010000086.1:0-8636 GCA_964623445.1 uncultured Prevotella sp.
GCAATACCTGCCTCGTTGGCCTCCAATTAATGCCTCGTTGCACTGCAATTAATGCCGTTTCAGACTGCAATATGACACCCGTGGGAAAACGGCGGGACGGCGGCCGTTTTTAATTGCATATCAGCAAGTAAGCATGAACAGGTGGCGGATATTCGGTTTTTTTTCGTACTTTCGCGATTGGATAAACCATCATATCCTCGATTATGAGCACATTCAACTTCAAGGAGGACATCACTTGGCGCGACATCTTCATCCGTGTGGCCATAATAGTGGCCACGGTGGCCATCACCACGTGGGCGATGCCGGGCGACAGCGGCAGCAACTTCTACGCGGAGAGGGGCAAGCCGTGGAAGTATGGCGACCTCACCGCCCCGTTCGACTTCCCCATATACAAGTCGGAGGAGACCATAAAGGAGGAGCGCGACAGCATAATGGACGTGTATGAGCCATACTACGACCTGCTCGCCAACATCGAGGGCGAACAGGTGCGCAAGTTCGTGTCCGACTTCAGCAACGGAATACCCGGGCTTTCCGACGACTACATCAGCATCGTGGCCAACCGCCTGCGCGCCCTCTACAAAGTCGGCATAATCTCAGCCGCCGACCATGAGACGCTGACGGCCAACGACACGGCGCGCACGATACGCCTCGTCGACGGCAAAAGCTCCACGAGCGTGAAGCTGTCGCAGTTTTACACGACAAAGACCGCATACGAACAGCTATTCATCGACGAGACGCTCGAACAGCACAGGCAGGTGCTCCAGAAGTGCGACCTGAACGACTACATCACGCCCAACATCGTCTACGACGAGGATCGCAGCACGGTGGCCCTCAACGACCTTATGAACAGTATCCCGCTGGCCATCGGCGTGGTGCAGAAGGGGCAGAAGATAATCGACCGAGGGGGCATCGTGGACGACAAGACATATCTAACGCTGGAGTCGTTCCGCAAGGAATACGAGAAGCGCGGCCGCGACACGACGCAGATTAGGCGTACCGTTGCAGGCGAAGCGTTCTTCGTGCTGCTGATAATGATTGGCTTCACGGCCTACCTCACGCTCTTCCGCAAGGACTATTTCGAGAAGGCTCGCAGCGTGGCCATGCTCTACAGCCTCGTGGTTGTCTTCGCCCTGCTCACGTCGGTGGTGGTGCGCAGCAACTTCGTGCATGTCTTCATGCTACCCTATGCCATTGTGCCCATCTTCGTGCGCGTGTTCATGGATTCGCGAACGGCGTTTATGACCCACCTCGCAATGGTTGCGATATGCGCCTGTATGCTTCAGTCGCAGTTTGAGTTTGTCGTCATCGAGTGCATGGCGGGACTGGCGGCAATCTACTCCCTGCGGGAGCTTCAGTACCGCTCGCAGCTCTTCAAGTCGGCAATCGTCGTGACGCTGGCGGCAATGGCGGCCAATTTCGCATTCGACCTGATTCACACCTCGGTGACCACGGAGGTGGATCTGACGTACTACAAGTACCTGCTCGCCAACGGACTGCTGCTGCTCTTCGCCTATCCGCTGCTCTACCTGATGGAAAAGACGTTCGGCTTCACCTCTGACATCACGCTGATAGAACTGTCGAACACCAACAACAAGCTGTTGCAACGCATGAGCGAGCTTGCGCCGGGCACGTTCCAGCACTCCATTCAGGTGGGCAACCTCGCCGCTGCCATAGCCAACAAGATTGGGGCGAGCAGCCAGCTCGTGCGCACGGGCGCGCTCTACCACGACATCGGCAAGATGAACAATCCCATCTACTTCACCGAAAACCAGAGCGGCATCAACCCGCACGACAGCCTTTCCTACGTGGAAAGCGCGCAGGTGATAATCAGCCACGTGACGGACGGGCTGAAAATGGCCGACAAGTACAACCTGCCCACCGTGATACGCGACTTCATAGCGACCCACCACGGGCAGGGAAAGACGAAGTTCTTCTACATCAAACACAAGAACGAACACCCCGAGGAGGAGGTCGACGACCTGCTCTTTACATACCCAGGCTCCAACCCTTTCACCCGCGAACAGGCCATACTGATGATGGCCGACTCCGTGGAGGCTTCCTCGCGCTCGCTCTCCGAATACACTGACCAGTCCATCCGCGAACTTGTCAACAAGATAATCGACGGCCAGCTCGCCGAAGGCTATTTCCGCGAATGTCCCATAACGTTCCGCGACATAGCCTACTCCAAGACGGTGCTGATAGACAAGCTGAAGACGATGTACCACACGCGGGTGAGCTATCCGGAGCTGAAGAAGAACAAGTAGCGCGCATTGCGCTTCGGTGCAACGTCCAATTGGGCGTGCATTGCCGGCAGGGGCTTGCAGGCATGACCGCAAAATCAGAATACGGCGTGGTGTGCGATTTGGGTTAAAGCCATTGATTAGCCATACGGGTTGCGGTGGAAATTGATACCTTTGCACCCGCTATGGCTATATTGACTTTCTTCAAGCGGTGGTCGCTGCTGGTGTCGATTGTCTTCGGCACGGTCGTCTACCTGCTCTTTTCGCACGTCCACAGGCTTGAACCCGTGGGCGATGCCGTTGGGCCGGCGTTGGTTTCGCTGTTGCCCGTGGTGATGTTCGTGTTGCTTTTCGTCACCTATTGCAAGGTGAGCATCCACGACCTCCGGCCTCGTCGCTGGCACGCCTGGCTTCAGGCCATCCGCGTCGTGCTGTGTTCCCTGCTCGTGCTCGTCTCCACCCTGCTGCCCTCCGATGGCGCGGAGCTTGTGGCCGAGGGCGTGTTCATCTGCGTGGCGTGCCCCACGGCGGCTGCGGCGGCCGTGGTGACCGACAAACTTGGCGGGAGCATCGCCTCGATGACAATCTTCACCATAATCGACAACGTGGTCACGTCGCTCATGATTCCGATACTTTTCCCAATCGTGGAGCGCGGTGCCGACATTTCTTTCATGGCCATGTTCTGGGAAGTGCTCAGCCATGTGTCTGCCGTGCTCGTGGGACCGCTGGCGTTGGCGATGGCCTGCCGCAAGCTGTTGCCGGCCTTGGTGCGCCGCATCACGTCCGTGCGCAACCTCGGTTTCTATCTCTGGTGCTTCAACCTAAGCATCGTCACGGGCGTTACGATGAGCAGCATACTCCACGCCGAGGTCTCCGGACTGACGCTCGTGCTGCTGCTTCTGCTGCCATCAGTGGTCACATTGACGCTCTTTGCCATCGGCAAGGGTGTCGGACGCAGGTTCGGCGACAGCGTGAGTGCCGGTCAGGCAATGGGTCAGAAGAACACCGTGGTGGGCATCTGGCTCACCATCACGTTCCTTAATCCGTTGGCCGCGCTCGCCCCCGGTGCTTACGTGATATGGCAGAACCTCGTCAACGCATGGCAGTTGTGGTACAAGGACAAGTATGGCAAGTTGCGCTGGTGAGCCTCAATACAGACAGAAAGCGTGGACAGTGTTACCTGTCCACGCTTTTATTTTCTCCTCCCCCGACCTTTATACTGTCAAGCAACGGCACTTCCTGCTTGACAACAGCCACTGAAAAACCGCTCGGCTGGAGCAGCGGCAAAGCACGATAAGTGCCCAAATGAAATGCCAAAGGCGAATGCCCCGTGTCTTGCGGGAGGCATTCGCCCTTGTCGTAATGCTTTGTTGTGTCTCTCAGAGCTTAGTCAACCACGATGGGCTTGTACTTCGGCACGAGCGACTTCATTATGCACCAAGCCAGAATATAGGCCACGGCGCAGATGCAGAACACTATCATGTAGGCACCGGGCTTGCCCTCCATTCCCAAGAACGAGAAGCCAGAGCCGAGACCCTCCGCGTAGGTGAACAGCTGGCCTGCGCCAAAGTTGATGAGCAGCGAGCCGACGCCACCTGCCATTGCGCCAATGCCGGTGATGGTGGCAATGGTCGACTTGGGGAACATATCACCGACAGTGGAGAAGATGTTGGCCGACCAAGACTGGTGGGCGGCTCCCGCAATGCCTATTATGATTGCCGGGAACCATGCTGAAGAGGCTCCGAGCGGCTGTGCGAACAGTGCCAACAGCGGGAAGAAAGCGAATATCATCATGGCGCGCATACGTCCGGCGTAGGGGTTCATGCCTTTCTTCTCGACGAAGAGCTTTGGCAAATAGCCTCCGCCGATGGACAGAACGGTGACTATCAGGTAGAGCACGAAGATGAGACTCATGCCCATGAACGACGACGACTCATAGCCGAACTGGTCGGAGAAGTAGGCCGGTGCCCAGAACAGGTAGAACCACCACACGCCATCGGTGAAGAACTTGCCCACCACGAACGACCATGTTTGCTTGTAAGTGAAGCACTTGAGGAACGGGATGGTCTTCTCCTCTTTCACCTCCTTGGTGGGCGTTGCGGCCACTTCGTCGTCTTGGTTGATGTAGGTGTACTCCGCCTCATTGACGTGCTTCGACTTGTTGGGCTTCTCATAGAGGTGCGCCCAGAAGAACATCCAGACGAATCCGATTGCACCTATTATAATAAACGCCATCTCCCAGCCGAGGTGCTTGGCCAGAAGGGGAATGGTCAGCGGTGCGACCAAAGCTCCGATTGAAGCTCCCGAGTTAAAGATGGAGGTGGCGAAAGCGCGGTCTTTCTTCGGGAAATACTCCGCAGTCACTTTCACGGCGGCGGGGAAGTTGCCTGCTTCGCCAAGGGCGAGGATGGCACGGCACGCCAGGAAGAGCCACACGCTCACCGTGGCGATGGCCACGGCGACGGCACTGCCGGCCTCAACGGCACGCAGGGCGGCCACAGTGTCAAGCCCCTCGATTTTCATCGTCACCCAGCCGCAGCCGGCGTGGAGGCAGGCACCGAGCGACCAGATGAAGATGGCCCAGAGATAGCCTTTCTTTATGCCCATCCAGTCAACGAACTTGCCTGCGAAGAGGCAGGCAACGGCATAGAATATTGAGAAGAAACCTGTGATAGTGCCATAATGGGCATCATCCCAGTGGAACTCCGGTGCAATGAAATCTTTCCACGTGAGCGACAGCACCTGCCTGTCGAGGTAGTTCACTGTGGTCGCGCAGAAGAGCAATGCACAAATGACCCAACGGAAATTGGTCATCTTGTTTTTTTTGATCGGACTCATCAGTTGTTAATGTTTATATTGGTATATTTGTTTCAAGTCAACTTCCCCGCAAGGCCATATTGCCGTCGCTGGGAGGCCGTTTTAGGGCTTCCGCGCAAAGTTACTGTTTTTTCATTAAATGAACGGCATGGTGTCGTTAAATTATTATAACGGTGTCTGTTGGCAGACTTAAAGTGACTGGGGTTTAAATGAATGTCCACATCGCGCCAATTTCGCAAGCACCGAACCGGCAAGTCGCACAAAGCATGGCCTCGGAACAGCTTATATTATATGTGAAGCGCAAGGGAAAACGACTGACGCGCCACGGTGCAAGAAGCCGAAAGATTCCCCGCAAGAATGTAGGCAGGCAAGGACGAAATCCCCACGTTTTAGGGATGCCTCGCCGACGGGGTATTAATTGCCGCGCAATGGAGCATTAATTGAAGTGCAACGAGGCATTAAATGGACTGCAATTAATGCCTCGTTGCCGTCCATTTAATGCCTTAATTTTTATGCTTAAATGCCAAGCTGTTTTTGCAGGGCTAACCCGTGGCTAACTCCCGACTGCCCGACATCGCCGCATTGCCTTATAAAAAGAGGGGGCGCACCAAGCGTTACCCACTTTGATGCGCCCCCTTCGCCTTTGTAATATGTCGCCTTAGTAGTCGTCAAGCTCCGCCCCTGTGCGCTCCATGATGTTGGCCGCAATGTTGTCGGCGCACTGCACGATGCCCACGAGGGGGTGCTTCTTGTTTGCCACGTCGTAGCTCTTGACATCCTCCAGGCTGTTCATGTTGATGCCCCACGAGCCCATGTGCCAGCGAATGGCAAGCATTTCCTCGTCGTACATTTCGAGGCCGGCGCACAACAGCAGTATGACCGACTTCTCCCCGTGCCCCATAGGGAAGTTCTTGTAAGTCACCTTGTAGCCCTCGGCCTCTTCCCACACGCCCAAGACCTTGCGCCGCTTGATGCCTTTCTGGTAGATGTCGGTCTTGCACACATCGTGGAGCAGGCTGGCGATGATGACGCTCTCGCGCTTCACCTCGTTGTGGAGCGTGGGTTCAATCTCCTGCAAGTGCTCCCAAAGCAGCAATGCCGCGCGGCACGTGTTCAGCGAATGCCGGGCCAGGCCGCCTTCCACGCACAGATGCTTCGAGGCCGATGCGGGGGCGACGAAGAAGCCCGCCCCGTCAAGCCACTCTATAACGTCGTCGATGCCGTCGCGCCCTGTCGACTTTAGCAGTGCGACAATCTCGTCCCTCACTGTTTCCTTGACTTTGGTGTCCATTCTTTTCCTTATTGCCTTGTCGTTGAGTTGTTGTTCGTCTGCCACGGCCACGCACGGCAACTGCCGCGCTGCCGCCCCGACGGCGGGGTCATGGCGACAAGCACAAAGTTAGTCCAAATCCCCGGAATAAACGAACGATGCGGGAGGAAAGCTGTCGAATGGCATGACAAAAGCCATTTGGGCATCTACCATATTGTCGCAACTGACAGCCGGCGAGGCGCAAACGTGCGACAAAATGTCAGCGACGCGCTCCCGAAACCTCCACGTCGGGACAATTGGCACAGGCTTTGCACTTCAGAAAGCGGGCTGCATGAACCGCAATGCCCACGACACAAGAAGAAAATTAAACTCGCAAATAATAATAAAAACATAAAGACAATGGGAAAGATTATTGGAATAGACCTCGGCACCACAAACTCGTGTGTAGCCGTGTTTGAGGGCAACGAGCCTGTAGTGATAGCCAACAGCGAAGGCAAGCGCACCACCCCGTCGATGGTGGGATTCGTTGACAACGGCGAGCGCAAGGTGGGCGACCCCGCAAAGCGTCAGGCCATAACCAACCCGAAGAAGACCGTGTACAGCATCAAGCGGTTCATGGGCGAGACTTGGGGGCAGTGCGAGAAGGAGGTTAGCCGCGTGCCGTTCAACGTTGTGAACGAGGGCGGATACCCCCGCGTGGACATCGACGGGCGCAAGTACACCCCGCAGGAAATCTCTGCCATGGTTCTGCAAAAGATGAAGAAGACCGCAGAGGACTATCTGGGACAAGAGGTGACGGATGCCGTCATCACCGTGCCTGCATACTTTTCCGACTCACAGCGTCAGGCAACCAAGGAGGCAGGCCAAATCGCGGGCCTCAACGTCAGGCGCATTGTGAACGAGCCTACGGCCGCCGCACTGGCCTACGGCATCGACAAGGCCAACAAGGACATGAAGATTGCCGTGTTCGACCTCGGTGGCGGCACGTTCGATATATCAATCCTGGAGTTCGGCGGCGGCGTGTTTGAGGTGCTTTCCACCAATGGCGACACCCACCTCGGCGGCGACGACTTCGACCAAGTGATCATCGACTGGCTCGTGCAGGAGTTCAAGAACGACGAGGGGGCAGACCTCAGCGCAGACCCTATGGCCATGCAACGCCTCAAGGAGGCTGCCGAGAAGGCAAAGATCGAGCTGTCAAGCTCCACCTCCACGGAGATCAACCTGCCCTACATCATGCCCGTTGGCGGAGTGCCCAAGCACCTTGTGAAGACACTCACGCGCGCCAAGTTTGAGCAACTGGCCCACAACCTGATACAGGCCTGCCTCGTGCCCTGCCAGAACGCCATCCGCGATGCCAAGCTGACAACGGCCGACATCGACGAGGTGATTCTCGTGGGCGGTTCAAGCCGCATACCTGCCGTGCAGACGCTGGTGAAGAACTACTTCGGCAAGGAGCCGTCGAAGGGTGTCAACCCCGATGAGGTGGTGGCCGTGGGCGCAGCCATACAGGGCGCAATCCTCAACAAGGAAGGCGGCGTGGGCGACATCGTGCTGCTCGATGTCACGCCACTGACCCTCGGCATCGAGACCATGGGCGGCGTGATGACGAAGCTCATCGAAGCTAACACCACGATACCGTGCAAGAAAAGCGAGGTGTTCTCCACCGCAGCCGACAACCAGACGGAGGTGACCATACACGTGCTCCAAGGCGAACGCCCAATGGCGGCGCAGAACAAGAGCATCGGGCAATTCAACCTCACGGGCATCGCACCCGCTCGCCGTGGCGTGCCACAGATTGAGGTGACGTTCGACATCGATGCCAACGGCATACTGAAAGTGTCGGCCAAGGACAAGGCCACAGGCAAGGAGCAGGCCATCCGCATCGAAGCCTCGTCCGGATTGAGCAAGGAGGAGATTGAGCGCATGAAGGCCGAAGCCGAGCAGAACGCCGAGAACGACAAGAGGGAGCGCGAGCGCGTCGACAAGATGAATCAGGCAGACACCTTGATTTTCACCACGGAGAACTTCCTGAAGGACAACGGCGACAAGATTCCCGCCGACAAGAAAGCACCTGTCGAGAACGCTCTGAACCAGCTGAAGGACGCTCACAAGAGCGGCGACGTAAACGCCATCGACAGTGCCATCAACAACCTGAACTCCGTGATGCAGGCCGCCAGCGCGCAAATGTACCAGAACGCAGGCGCACAACCCGGTGCAGGCGGACAGCAGGCAGGCGGCCAACAGACGCAGAACAACGGCTCAAAGACCGACGACAACATTCAAGATGCCGACTTCGAGGAAGTGAA
>CAZURD010000087.1:0-8566 GCA_964623445.1 uncultured Prevotella sp.
AACGCAATAAGGCATCCGTTGCAAACCAACGAGATGCCTTATTGAAAACAGCGGCAAGAGTCCGCTTCTTAGTTGCCTATTTTGCAGATGTGCAGGCAGGCTCGATCACGCCTTCCGCCCGGCTTCCCAGCCTATCGCGCTTGCCCCGAGCACGGCGGCCTGAGCACCGTCAAGCCCACTGAGGAGGAAGCGCGCCTTGCCACGGAACACGGGCAGCACGGCCTTGTCGTATGCCTCTTTGAGCGGCTTCATCAGCAAGTCGCCGGCCTTGGCCAAGCCCCCGAAGAAGATGAAGGCTTCCGGGCTACAGAACGTGGCGAAGTCGGCGCAGGCCTCGCCAAGGATGCGCCCGGTGAAACAGAATATCTCCCTCGCCATCCGGTCGCCCTTTTCTGCCGCGATGCTAACGTCGAGCGACGTGATGTCGGCGGGGGCGACGGCACGCAGGAGCGACGGCGCGTCGCTCGCCGCGAGCATTTCCCGCGCCGTGCGAGCCACGCCCGTGGCCGAGCAGTATGCCTCAAGGCAGCCCGAGCGGCCGCATCCGCAGGTGCGTCCGCCCTCGCGACGGACTATCACATGGCCCAGCTCGCCGGCAAAGCCATCGCTGCCGTAGACCAGCTGCCCGTTGACGACGATGCCCGAGCCAACGCCCGTGCCGAGCGTAAGCATGATGAAGTTCCTCATGCCCTTGGCCACTCCGTATGTCATCTCGCCGATGGCGGCCGCCTTAGCGTCGTTAGTCAGAGCCACGGGCAGGCCGAGAGCCTGGCTGAACATGTCGGCCAGAGGCACAACGCCCTTTGCCCAGACAAGGTTCGGAGCCTGTTCGATTGTGCCCTTGTAGAAGTTTCCGTTGGGACAGCCAATGCCCATAGCCTCCACCATGCCCATTCCGCCCACCTGACAGATGATTTCCCGTAGCGCGTCCGCCGAGGCTTTCACGAAATCCGCCGCACAGGCGTAGGCCTGCGTCTTTATTGTTGTGGTGGCCTTTATGCTCCCCTGCCTGTCCACGATGCCGTAGACGGCGTTGGTCCCCCCTAAGTCCAAGCCTATTACGTATGGCTTAATTGACTGTTGTATGTCCATAATAGCAAGTTATTTAGATTGTTTTCGGATGCTTATGCAACAAAGGCAAAGTTATGAATAAAACATGACAGTCTCAATATTTGTTTACCAAAAACTTGTAAGTTTCATGTATTTTGGCGACTTTTGCATTTGCTATGCCTTTCCAGTTGCACATTGACATATTAAATTTCATCTTCAAGGGCATCCTGATCGGTGTCATAGCCTCGGCGCCAATGGGTCCTGTGGGCGTGCTATGCGTGCAGCGCACTCTCAACAAGGGGCGGTGGTATGGCTTCGTCACGGGCGTAGGGGCGGCAACGAGCGACATTATGTATGCCGGCATGACCGGCCTTGGCATGAGCCTCGTGATGGATTTCGTGAACAACCAGCAGAACCGTTTCTACCTCCAGATAGTGGGCAGCATACTCCTTATGGCGTTCGGAATCTACACCTACCGCTCCGACCCGACGCGAAACATACGCAAGCCGGGTGTGAACAAAGGCTCTCTCCTCCACAACGGGATAACGGCCTTTCTCGTGACGGTATCAAACCCGCTGATAATATTCCTTTTCCTCGCCTGCTACGCACAGTTCGCCTTCGTGCTGCCAAACCATCCGTTCGAGATGTGCGTGGGCTTCCTGAGCATCTTCATGGGGGCACTGCTGTGGTGGTATGGCCTGACATGGCTCATCGACAAGGTGAGGACAAAGTTCGACACCAACGGCATCAGGATAATAAACCAAGTGATAGGTGCCGTGGTGGTGGTGTTCTCTGCGATAATGGTGTTTGGAACGATAACCAACCTATATAGGTTTTTCTGACGACGATGCACATTGCACAACGACTCCGCAAGGAGAACATAGCCGAGTACCTGCTGTACATGTGGCAGGTGGAAGACACCATAAGGGCCTACGGATGCTCCCTGAGCCGCATCAGGCGCGAATACCTCAGCCAGTTTGGCTACGACAAGGAACAGGAGGACGAGGCGGCCGACTGGTGGGGAAACCTTGTGGCGATGATGAACAGGGAGGGATGCCGCGAGCGCGGGCACTTGCAGATAAACAAGGTGACGCTGCAATCGCTCTCGGAACTGCACGCACAACTGCTCGACAGCAGCAAGCATCCTTACTATCGCGCCGAATATTATAAGGTGTTGCCTTTCATCGTGGAACTGAGGAACCGTGGGGCAAACCGCGAAGAGGGGGAGATTGAGACCTGCTTCAACGCCCTCTACGGGGTGATGATGCTGCGCATAGGAAAGAAAGAGATAAGTCAGGAGACGCAGCACGCCGTGAAGGAGATTTCCACGCTGCTCGGAATGTTGAGCGATTACTACCAGAAAGACCGCGTGGGCGAACTTGAGTTTTGAGCCATCGCCGGCAAAGGCGACGGCACCGACAGACAACTTGGAACACAACAAAAAACAGAAATACGGATGAACATTCTGATAACCGGCTGCAATGGCCAACTCGGCAACGAGATGATGTTGCTCGAAAAGGATTACGCGCAAAACACTTTCTTCAACACAGACGTAAGTTTACTCGACATAACAAACCAAAAAGCCGTTGACGAATATGTTGACGCAAACGCCATAGACTGCATCGTGAACTGCGCAGCCTATACGGCCGTGGACAAGGCGGAGACCGACAAGGAACTCTGCACCACGCTGAACACCGTGGCACCGGCCTACCTCGCCACGGCAGTGGAGCGCAGGGGAGGATGCCTTGTGCATGTGTCCACCGACTATGTGTTCGACGGCACGGCACACCTGCCATACACAGAGGATGCCACGCCGTCGCCCAACAGCGTGTACGGCAGCACGAAACTCGCCGGCGAGCTTGCCGTGTCGAAGGCGTGCAAGCGCACCATGATAGTGCGCACGGCATGGCTTTACAGCACGTTCGGCAACAATTTCGTGAAGACCATGCTGCGCCTCGGGCGCGAGAAAGCGTCGATAGGCGTGGTGGCCGACCAGATTGGCACGCCGACATACGCCCGCGACCTCGCCCGAGCCATAATGGCGGCATTGCAGGAGGGCATCAAGCCGGGCGTGTACCACTACTCCAACGAGGGCGTTTGCAGCTGGTACGACTTCACGAAAGCCATACATCGCATAGCAGGAATAACGACGTGCGACGTGAAACCGCTGCACACATACGAATATCCCACGGCGGCCAACCGACCAGCATACAGCGTGCTCGACAAGACGAAGATAAAAACGACATACGGCATCACAATCCCGCACTGGGAGGAGTCGCTCGCAGAGTGCCTGGCAAAGCTCAATGCCTGACGGCAAGCGGCGCGAGGCAACGGCCATGCACACAAAAACACAGACCAACACATGGACAACGAGATAGAGAGGAGGCGAACGTTTGCCATCATTTCCCACCCTGACGCAGGAAAGACCACACTCACCGAGAAGCTGCTGCTCTTCGGAGGACAGATTCAGGTGGCGGGAGCGGTGAAGAGCAACAAAATCCGCAAGACGGCCACTTCGGACTGGATGGACATAGAAAAGCAGCGCGGCATATCGGTGTCGACATCGGTCATGGAGTTCGACTATGGCGGATACAAGGTGAACATACTGGACACCCCGGGACACCAAGATTTTGCCGAGGACACATACCGCACGCTGACAGCCGTGGACTCGGCCATCATCGTGGTGGACAGTGCCAAGGGCGTGGAGGCACAGACGCGCAAGCTGATGACCGTGTGCAGGATGCGCAACACCCCCGTGATAGTCTTTGTCAACAAGATGGACAGGGAAGGGCGCGACCCTTTCGACCTGCTCGACGAGCTGGAGAGCGAACTTGAGATAAAGGTGCGGCCTCTCAGCTGGCCAATAAACCAAGGGGCGCGCTTCAAGGGCGTATATAACATATATGAAAAGAAGCTGAACCTCTTCACCCCGGACAAGCAGCGCGTCACGGACAAGGTGGAGGTGGACATTGACAGCGACGAACTCGACAACCACGTAGGTGCGGCAGACGCGGCTAAACTGCGCGACGACCTCGAACTGTTGGACGGGGTTTATCCGGAATTCAGCGTGGAAGACTACCGCTCTGCGACGGTGGCTCCAGTGTTCTTCGGCTCTGCGCTCAACAACTTCGGCGTGCAAGAGCTGCTCGATTGCTTTGTTGAGATAGCCCCTTGCCCCGGCCAGACAAAGGCGGAAGAGCGCATGGTGACACCCAACGAACCGCATTTTACCGGGTTCATCTTCAAGATCACCGCCAACATCGACCCCAATCACCGCTCCTGCATAGCATTCTGCAAGGTGTGCAGCGGCAAGTTTGTGCGCAACCAACCTTATCTTCACGTGCGCCTTGGCAAGACGGTGCGGTTCTCATCGCCCGCGCAGTTCATGGCGCAGCGCAAGAGTACGATAGAAGAGGCTTACCCCGGCGACATCATCGGACTGCCGGACAACGGGATGTTCAAGATTGGCGACACCCTGACCGACGGCGAACAGCTCCACTTCAAGGGACTGCCGAGTTTCTCACCGGAGATGTTCAAGTACATCGAGAACGCCGACCCGATGAAAGCCAAGCAGCTCCAGAAAGGCATCGAGCAACTGATGGACGAGGGCGTGGCACAGCTGTTCGTCAGCCAGTTCAATGGAAGAAAGATAATCGGGACGGTGGGTCAGCTCCAGTTCGAGGTGATACAATACCGGCTGGAGAACGAATACAACGCCAAATGCCGCTGGGAACCCATCCATCTGCACAAGGCGTGCTGGATAGAAAGCGGCGACGAGACGGAACTTGAAAACTTCAAACGCCGCAAACAACAGTACATGGCCAAGGACAAGGACGGGCGCGACGTGTTCCTCGCAGACAGCGGCTACATGCTCAGCATGGCACAAGAGGAATTCAAGAACATCCGATTCCATTTCACGAGTGAGTTCTGACCAAAAGACTTCTCGCATTTCCAACCCAAAGAACACAAGACAATGACAAGAGAAGAAGACATTCGCAGGGCCGTCGACGTGATGCGCTCGGGCGGCATTATACTCTATCCGACGGACACCGTATGGGGCATTGGCTGCGATGCGACAAACGAGGAGGCCGTGGCCAAGGTCTACAAGGTGAAGCAGCGCGAGGAAGCCAAGGCCATGATATGCCTTGTGGACAGCGACGTGAGGCTGCAACGCTACGTCAGGCGAGTGCCCGAAATAGCATGGCAACTGCTCGACTTGGCAACGAAACCCCTCACCGTGGTGCTCGACGGGGCTGCCGGGCTTGCCCCAAACCTGCTTGCAGAAGATGGAAGCGTGGCCCTGCGCATCACAAAGGAAGATTTCTCAAAGGAGCTGTGCTTCCGCTTCCAGAAGCCCGTGGTGTCCACTTCGGCCAACATTTCAGGGCAGCCCACAGCGCAGAACTACCGCGACATAGACAAGGAACTGCTTGATGCCGTGGACTATGTGTGCTGGAGCCGCCGACAGGAACACAAGCCGCACACGCCATCGAGCATCGTCAGGCTGTGGGAAAACGGCGAGATCAAGATAATCAGGCCGTGAGCGACGAGGTTGTCAGTGCCGAAGGGCAGTCGTGGTTCGGGCATGTGCTTGCCTGGCGGGAGCGCCATGTCAGTGAGCGCACGTTCACACTCGTGCTCGCTTTCGTCGTGGGGTTCTTCTGCGCCGTGGCCGCATACGTGCTGCAACTGCTCATCAGGCAGATTGGCTCGCTGCTGACAAGCTCGTTCAACGCCGCTGAAGCAAACTGGCGATACCTCGTCTACCCCGTGGTGGGCATATTCCTGACGTCGCTCTTCGTCAGATATATAGTCAAGGACGAAATCAGCCACGGCATAACGCGCATACTCTACGCCATCAGCAGCAAGCAAAGCCGGCTGCGGGGGCACAACTGCTGGTCGTCGGTGATAGCCTCGGCCATCACCATCGGCTTTGGCGGCTCGGTGGGAGCAGAGGCACCTATCGTGCTGACAGGCTCGGCAATAGGCTCAACCCTCGGCCAACTGTTCCGCATGGACAACAAGACGCTGATGCTGCTTGTGGGCTGCGGAGCGGCGGGAGCTATCGCCGGAATATTCAAAGCGCCCATCGCCGGGCTTGTGTTCACGCTCGAAGTGCTGATGATAGACCTCACGATGGCCTCGCTAATGCCTATACTCGTCACGTGCGTCACGGCAACCTGCTTCACATACATATTCAGAGGCTCCACCGCATTGTTCACATTCCACCTCGACAACGACTGGACGATAGAGAGATTGCCCGCCACCATACTGCTCGGCATCACCTGCGGACTTATAAGCCTCTACTTCATGCGCACCATGACATGGTGCGAAAACATCTTCGCCCACTTCAAAGAGCGTCCCTATGTGAAACTGTTGCTGGGCGGCTCTGCGCTAAGCCTGCTCATATTCCTCTTCCCCTCGCTCTTCGGCGAAGGCTACGCAGACATCAACCTGCTGCTCAACGGCAACACAGAGGCCGACTGGGACGGCATAATGCACAATTCGCTCTTTGCCGGGCACAGCCAGTTGCTCATCGTCTACGTAGCTCTTGTCTTGCTAACAAAGGTCGTGGCGACATCCGCAACCAATGGCGGAGGAGGATGCGGCGGCACGTTTGCCCCGAGCCTTTTCATCGGATGCTTCGGCGGTTTCCTCTTCGCAAGGCTGTGGAACATGCACCACATCGGGGTGTATGTGCCCGAGAAGAACTACGCCCTGCTCGGAATGGCTGGCGTTATGGCTGGCGTTATGCACGCACCGCTCACGGGCATTTTCCTCATCGCAGAGATAACGGGCGGCTATGGAATGTTCATGCCGCTGATGATAGTATGCGTATGCTCCTACCTAACAATCAGTCTGTTTGAGTCTCACAGCATATATGGTATGCGTCTGGCACGCCAAGGCAAGCTGATAACCCACCACACAGACCATGCCGTGCTCACGCTGATGAGCCTCGACAGCGTGATGGAACGCGACTATGTGGCAATAAGCCCGGATATGGAGCTTGGGAAAATCATTCACAAGATTAGCAACAGCCGCAACAGCTTCCTGCCCGTAACGGATGCGGCAGGCAACTTGCTCGGCGAGATTTACTTGACGAAAATCCAAAACGTGGTGTTCAGAACCGAACTGTATCATCATTTCACGGCCGCACAACTCATGATTCCTCCCGCAGCGACACTCGACGACAACGCGCCAATGACGGAAGTGATGAAGACATTCGACCACACGCACGCTGACTTCCTGCCCGTGCTCGATGCGGACGGCCACTTGAAAGGCTATATCTCGCGCCAACGGGTGTACGGCATGTACCGGGAAATGGTGGCAGACCTAAGCGAAGACTGAAGAATAAACATAAAAACGCAATATGAATAAGCAAGACTTGAAGATTGTCTTCATGGGCACGCCCGACTTTGCAGTGCCCACGCTCCAAGCAATGCTCTCGTCTGGATACAATGTTGTGGCCGTAGTCACACAGCCCGACCGCCCGGTTGGCCGTCATGGCAGTCAGCTCCAGCCATCGGCGGTGAAACGTGCGGCCATCGAAGCCGGCCTGCCTGTGTTGCAGCCGGAGAAGATGAAGGATGCGGCATTTGTCGAAGCACTGCGCGCTTTGGATGCCAATCTTCAGGTTGTGGTGGCGTTCAGGATGCTGCCTGAGGTGGTTTGGGCCATGCCAAAATACGGTACGTTCAACGTTCACGCCTCCCTGCTGCCGCAATACAGAGGCGCAGCGCCAATCAACTGGGCCATAATCAACGGCGAGCGACAGACCGGCGTAACAACGTTCTTCCTCGACCGCGACATAGACACGGGGCGAGTGATATTGCAAAAGACATTCGACATCGCACAAACAGCCAATGCCGGTGATGTGCATGACGGACTTATGGCTCTCGGGGCAGAAGCCTGCCTCGAAACACTCGAACGGATAGTGGCCGCCGACGGATGCCCCAAGACCGTGGAGCAAAGCGAGATGGCCATCCCATCAGACGAACTTCACCTTGCCCCGAAAATATTCAGGGACACCTGCCGAATAGAATGGAAGTGGCCAAGAGAGCGCATTCGCAACTTCGTGCGCGGCCTTAGCCCCTACCCCGGAGCATGGACTACACTCCGTCAGCCAGACGGACGGACAGTGGAAATGAAAGTCTATGATGCCGAGCCGTGCGACATCAGCGCAGAATATGCCCCCGGCACGCTGCTGCACCGTGGCGACACGCTTGGCGTGATGTGCGCAGACGGAGTGCTCAGCCTCACGTGCCTGCAAGTGGCGGGCAAGCGACGCATGGATGCCGCCTGTTTCGTGCGCGGCTTCAAGGGACTGGAAAGCTGCCGTGTGGAGTAAGTTCTGTAATTCGCAAATCACTTGAAACAATCGCATTAAACAAAGATGGAGAAAGCATGGAGAAAGTTTATTATCTCGTAAATTGGGGCACCGACAAGCAAAAGGCATGGTCGGGCACCTGCTGGGGACTTTTCAATGCCTTGAAGAAGAACTGCGGTGACATAGAAG
>CAZURD010000088.1:0-8523 GCA_964623445.1 uncultured Prevotella sp.
GAAGCCCAACGGCCGATTTGGGATAAAAAAGTGGCGAAGAGCACATTGCTGCGCTTCTCCGCCACTTGGCTTATTTATGAACCTGATTTGATTACATCATTCCGCCCATGCCGGCACCGCCGCCCATTGGCATTGCGGGCTTCTCCTCGGGCTTGTCGACGATGAGGCATTCCGTGGTCAGGAACATTCCGGCAATCGACGCAGCGTTCTCCAGAGCGACGCGCGACACCTTGGCAGGGTCTATGACACCGGCCTTGCGCATGTCCTCATAGACATCGGTGCGAGCGTTGTAGCCGAAGTCGCCCTCGCCCTCGCGCACTTTCTGCACGACCACTGCACCCTCGCCGCCGGCGTTGGCGACAATCTGGCGCAGAGGCTCTTCGATGGCACGCTTCACGATGTCGATACCCGTCTGCTCGTCTGCATTACCGCCCTTCAGTTCAGTCAGAGCCGAGAGAGCGCGGATGTAGGTAGTGCCGCCGCCGGCCACCACGCCTTCCTCGATGGCGGCGCGGGTGGCGCAGAGAGCGTCGTCAACGCGGTCTTTCTTCTCTTTCATTTCCACCTCGCTGTTCGCGCCAACGTAGAGCACGGCAACGCCACCGGAAATCTTGGCCAGACGCTCTTGGAGCTTCTCCTTGTCGTAGGAGCTTGTGGTGTTGGAAATCTCGTTCTTGATCTGTGCCACACGGTCGGCGATGGCCTGCTTGTCACCAGCACCGTTGACGACGGTGGTGTTGTCCTTGGTCACGGTGACCTTTTCGCAAGTGCCGAGCATTTCGAGCGTGGCCTGTTCGAGCTTCAAGCCCTTCTCCTCGCTGATGACAACGCCGCCTGTGAGGATTGCGATGTCTTCGAGCATGGCCTTGCGGCGGTCGCCGAATCCGGGAGCCTTAACGGCGCAAATCTTCAGTCCGCCGCGCAGACGGTTGACCACAAGCGTGGTAAGAGCTTCGGAATCAACGTCCTCTGCGATGACGAGCAGCGGACGACCGCTCTCTGCGGCGGGTTGCAGGATGGGCAGGAAGTCCTTTATGTTGCTAATCTTCTTGTCGTAGATGAGGATGTAGGGGCTTTCCATCACGCACTCCATCTTGTCGGCATCGGTCACGAAATAGCCGCTGAGGTAGCCACGGTCGAACTGCATTCCCTCCACCACGTTGATGTAGGTGTCGCGGCTCTTGCTCTCCTCGATGGTGATAACGCCGTCCTTGCTCACCTTGCGCATAGCGTCGGCCACGAGCTTTCCTATCTCGGGATCGTTGTTGGCGGAGACGGTTGCCACCTGCTCAATCTTGTCGTAGTTGTCGTCCACCTTCTCGGCGTGCTCCTTGATGTAGTCCACCACGGCAGCCACGGCCTTGTCGATGCCGCGCTTCAGGTCCATCGGGTTGGCACCGGCGGTGACGTTCTTCAGTCCAACGTTGACGATGCTCTGCGCGAGGATGGTGGCGGTGGTAGTGCCGTCGCCGGCATCGTCGCCTGTCTTGCTGGCCACGCTCTTCACGAGCTGTGCGCCGGTGTTCTCGAAGTGGTCTTCAAGCTCCACCTCCTTGGCCACGGTCACGCCGTCCTTGGTGATCTGGGGCGCACCGAACTTCTTCTCGATGATGACGTTGCGTCCTTTCGGGCCGAGCGTCACTTTCACTGCATTGGCCAGCTGATCCACGCCTTTTTTGAGGAGGTCGCGGGCATCTACGTTGTATTTTATCTCTTTTGCCATGATTCTTTGTGCTTTAATTTGGTTGTTGTTGATGTTTATTTCTCAATGACTGCGAGCACATCGCTCTGGCGCATCATGAGGTATTTCTTGCCCTCGTACTCCAGCTCTGTGCCAGAATACTTGCCATAGAGCACTTGGTCGCCCTCTTTGAGCACCATTTCCTCATCCTTAGTACCCTTGCCGGCGGCTACAATCTCACCGTGGAGTGGTTTCTCCTTGGCGGTGTCCGGGATGATGATGCCGCCAACTTTCTCCTCTGCCGGTGCGGGAAGCACCAGAACTCTGTCTGCTAATGGTTTGATTTTCATAACTGTTGTTATTTTAATGTTGTTTGTTTTGCCTTTGAACCTCGCCCCTGTCGGGCTTCGGTGTCACTCCTTTATATGCCAAAAGCGTGCCAAAATGTAGCCTCTGACAAATTGTCACGCGACATGGCGCGTGACTGTCGGGCTTTCCGTTGGCGTGGCACTGACGTGCCAGTTTTCTGGAAAAAGAAAGCCGGGAGGTATCCGGCCTGCGTCAATGCGCGGCAGGATGCCTCCCGGCAAGGTAGGGGACGTGCCCTTGGTGAGCGTCAGTAGCCGAATATCTCCTTCGTGCTTAGGCGGCGGATGGGGGCTATCCGCTGCAAAGCCTTGGTGTCGAGGTCAGGCTCGTTGCCGAGGATTATGTAGCGGAAAGTCTTGTTGGCCATGTTCTTCTGTTCGAAGTCCACGATGTCTTGGAGCGTCAGCGAGGGCAGTTGCTCGTAGATTTTCTTGTTGATGTCGTAGTCGATGCCGCGCTCCTTGGCCTCCACGTAGGCGTTGAGAATGCCAAACCGCGTGGTGCGCGCACTTTCGAGCTTCTTCGTCAGGCTCTGCTTGGCGATGTCGAACGCGCTCTGCGATTGCGGCAGCGAGTCGAGGATGGAGTTGAACACGCCAATGCAGTCGGTCATTTTGTCGCTTTGCGAGATGATGGCGGTATAGAAGCTCTCCGGACTTTGCGTGTTGGAAGGCTCTGTGTACATGGCCGATGCGTAGTAGGCAAGTCCGCGCGCTTCCCGCAACTCTTGGAAAACGATGCCGTTCATGCCGCCGTTGAAGTACTCGTTGAACAGGGCTTTCACCGCAGCCTCCTCCGGATGCCATTCGCGTCCCTCGTTGTGAATCTGCATCATGTATATGTTCTTCGCGTCATACGGGGCGAGCCACACCTCGTTGGCTGGCGTCTCCTCCCGCGTGTAGGGCTTGCCCTGCGGCACGGGGGCGGATTTTGCGTCGCTGCCATATAGGCGTGAGAGCATGGAGGAAAGCTCGTCTTCGCCCGTCGGGCCGTAGTACATCACCGTGTGCTCATATCCGCACAGTGCGTGGAGCATGTCGGTGAGCAGCTCCGGCGAAGCCCCGCGAAGCTCCTTTTCCGACAACGTGTTGCGAGTGGGGTTGTATGCGCCGTAGAGGCCGTAGTTGCCCAGGGCGTTGAAGTTGGCACTTTGGTTCGTCTTGTCGTCCTGCCGGCTCTTCATCAGCAGGTTGATGTAGTTGTCGTATGACTCCCGGTCGCCCTTGGCGTTGCTCAGCAGGTTGAGGAGCAAGGCCAAGGCAGGCTCTGCGTTCTCGCCCAGTCCGCTGAGCTTGACCGTTGTTGTGCGTCCCCCCACGCTCACGCTGTAGTTGCAGGCGAGCTTGTAGAACGCCTGTTTCACCTCTTCCGTGGTCATGCTGTCAGTGCCGATGTAGTAGAGGTAGTCGGGCGCGAGGTTCATGCCGCGCACGTCTTCCGTGCCGAAGTCGTAGCGGAGGCGCAGCTCGAAGAGTCCGTCGTCGGTGTTTTGCTTATATAATAAAGGTGTGCCCTGTGCGGTTTCCGTGACGGAAAGGTCTTTCGTGAAGTCGAGGAAGCGCGGCTCTATGGGCTTTGTCTCGGTCTCGGCGATGGCTTGCAGGTAGGGGCTGCGCTCGTCGCGGTTGGCGGGTATGGGCGTGATGGCCGGCTTGTCTATTTTCTTCAGGGTGGTGTCCACGCCCTGTTTCTTGTAGACGCAGACGAAGTTGTCGTTCAGGTAGCGGTTGGCGAAGTCCACTATCTGCTCCTTCGTGATGCCGGCAATGCGCTCCATCGCGCCTACCTGCTCCTCCCACGGGCGGCCAAGGATGAAGGCTCCGACAAGGTAGTCGGCGCGTGAGTCGTTGCTGCGAAGCTCGTTGTAGTAGTCCACTTTCATGTTGTTCACCACCGCAGGCAGCAAGTCGTCGGAGAAATCGCCTGCCTTCAGCTTCTCTATCTCACCGAGAATGAGGCTGCGCAGTTCCTCTGTCGACTGGTTGTCGGCTGGGAATCCTACCACGCCGAACATCGAATAGTCGGCCAACGCTTCGGTTGCGGCGTATATGGAGCGCGCCAGCATCTTCTGTTCGAGGTCTATTTCCAGAAGACCGGCCTTGCCGTTGGCCAGCATTTTGGTTATGACATTGAGCGTGTCGACTTGCCTGCTTGCCCCGCCGTTGAACCGCCAGCTCAACGTCACCATTTCGGCCTCTTGCCCGTAGACGGTGGTGTCGCGCTGCACGACGGGCGGCAGCGGCTCATATTCCGGCCACTCGGCATCTGAATTCGACTTCCACTGCCCGAAATAGCGGTCGATCAGCACTATCGCACTGTCGGGATTCACGTCGCCGGCGATGCAGATGGCAATGTTGTTGGGCACGTAGTATTTCTCGAAGTAACGCTTGATGTTGGTTATCGAGGGATTCTTCAGGTGCTCTTGGGTGCCGATTGTGGTCTGCGTGCCGTAGGGATGGTTGGGAAAGAGCAAGGCCATCATGGCATCTGCGGACTTCACAAAATCATGGGGAAGAGACATATTGTACTCCTCATAGACGGCTTCAAGCTCGGTGTGGAAGCCTCGGATAACCATGTCGGTGAACCTGTCCGACTGTATTTTGAGCCAGTTCTCAAACTCGTTGGCCGGCACTGTCTCCGTGTAGCAGGTGACATCGTTGCCGGTGTAGGCGTTCGTGCCGGTCGCGCCGATGAGCGACATCAGCTTGTCGTACTCGTTGGGGATGAAGTATTGAGCCGCAAGCTGCGACACACTGTCAATCTCGTGATAGCAGGCGCGACGCTCCTCGGGGTCGGTGAGCGTGCGATAGTGTTCGTACAGAGCCTCTATTTCGTCGAGCAAGGGCTTCTCTGCGGCATAGTCGGTAGTGCCAAACTGCGTCGTTCCCTTGAAAAGGAGGTGTTCGAGGTAGTGCGCCAGACCCGTGGTCTCGGCGGGATCGTTGCGGCTTCCCGTGCGCACGGCAATGTCGCACTGAATCTGGGGCATCTCCGTGTTTGGCGAGATGTAGACAGTCAGCCCGTTGTCGAGCTTGTAGATGTGCGTGTTCATCAGGTCGCCGTCGACCGTTTCGCACCTGTACTTGCCTTGCTGGCAGCCACATAGCGATGCCGCCAGCACCAAGGCGGCAAATAATTTAGTCTTTTTCATGTTTATGGTTTTGATGCATTGAATTGTTGCTTATGGCATTTCGGCGGCTTCCATCCGTGAGATGAAGTCGTCGATGGTCTCGTCGCAAACGTCGCCGAGGCTTCGCTCGCGCTCCGCATCGCGCCTCAGCGCGGCCTTCCACCTGCCCAACGCCGCCTTGTGGTCGGCCTCCACGCGCTCCATGTCGTCGGGTGTGAGGGTGTCGAGATGGTAGAAGTCGAGGATGAGTTGATAGGTGAAGCTCCATTTCGCGGCTTCATATCCGTCGTTGATGGCGGCAAGGCGTTGTTCGAGGGCATCGATGCTGTCGAGCCGTCCGTTGGCGATGTCGTCCCTAAGGTAGCGCAGTTCCGTCTCGGGCAGTGGCATTGCGCCAAGCTCTGTCCAGTCGCCGTTGCCCGTGGCGGCCTCCGGCAACTCGCAGAAATGGCCCTTGGCGGCCTGCCCCATGTAGAGTTTCAGGGCCATGTCGTAGTTGTCTATGCCCTCGTTGAGCCATTTGCGGCTCATCCGGAACGAACCGCAGTCGAAATGTTCAGTGCCTGGGTCGGCTTCGTTGCGCAGCTTTTCGAGTGCAGCCTTGCCCTTGGCGGCCATGCAGGCCACGGCCGGGTTGAGCCAATCGTGGCTCACGATGGAAATCCGTCCCTCTCGGGGGCGCATGTCGCGGCGTGGCCATTTCGTCGCATCGCGCCACGTCCCGACGGTCAGCAGGTTGCGCCCGGGGATGACAAGAGTGCCGCGTTGCGTGCCGATTACGTAGGAGAAAGGCAGGTGGGACGTGTCCGGGTGGCTCTCAATCTTGCCGAGACACACGGAGAAAGCGCCTATCCTGGCAGGCAGCAGGACGTGAGAGCCGCTCCCGGTCTTTGCTCCCCGCAGCAGGCAGCCGCTGTGGAGCGCGCCAAGTTTGTAGGCATGGTTGCTGAAATTGGTTGCCGAGCCGGCATTGTAGAAGCTCGTTTGCGTTGCGATGAGCAGCGAAGCCTTGTGGTGGCTGACCGTGAACGGGCCGCAGATGGCTGCGCAGGCTTCGCCGTTGTCCACGTATGAGTTTGCAAAGAAAAGGCTGCTCTCCGCCGTGAAGCCTCGCCCGGCGTGGCAGGCCTCGCCGAGCAGGCTGTTGTAAAGCCTCGCCCCGTCGGTGGCCGATGCCCCGGGCTGTGCCACGCAGTTCTCCATCACGACATCGGCTCCCACGGACACGCCCGCTTCGGGCGTGGCGATGAGGGTGCAGTCGGCGAGCCTTGTCGCCCCGTTCACTTCGCATCCGTCGCCGATGCAGGTGTTTGTCACCTCCCGCGTGTTGACGATGCGCACCCCATAGCCTATCGTCCCGCGTTCGGGACGTTCGCTTTCGGCCTTGCGTTGCGCCATTGCGAGCAGGCGTTGGCGCATTTCCTCGTCGGCCTGCGCGTCGGCCATGAGCGTTGCCGCCTGCGCCGACAGTCCCGAATAGAGGGCGATGTTGGCCGGCCCGGCTTCGGAGGGGGCGGCTATTGTCGTGCCGATGCCATAGGTGGCGGCCTCGCTTGAGGCAATCGTGCCGACGTTGGCGATGCAGCAGTCTTCCCCGATGTCGTAGCGGTGGATGTGCGAGCCGATGTTCATCACGAGGCAGTTGTCGCCTATCGTGACATCGCTTAGCACGGCGTTGGCCACGCCCGAGTGCAGCGTGAGGCCTTCGTCTACGACCACATCCTTTTGGAATGCGCCGAGGCACACGTCGCCGCAGAACGTCACGCGGCTCACGTGGGTCGGCTCAAAGTCATCGGCTACGCTGATGCGCGTCCAGTCTTCGGCTTGGCAGCCTTGGCTTTCGAGGCGCGTTATTTCGTCGACGGTGAGTGAGCGCATGGTTTATTGCTTTTTGTTCCCTGTCGGTTGTCTGTCCGACAGGGTGTGTTTTAGTGACATAAAAAAAAGGCAGAGCCTCCTCAGACGCAACCGAGTGCGATGTGAGGAAGCTCTGCTCAAGCATCGTAGTCCTCGTAGAGGAAATCGTTGTAGGGGTATTTCTGCACGTGAAGCTCGCGAACTTTCTTGTACATGGCATCGCGCAGCTCGTCTATGTTGAGCCGTTCGCGAGCCGAAACGAACACGCAGCAGTCGCCGAGGCGTGCCATCCACGTGCGCTTCAGGTCATCGAGCGTGACGTTTTCCTTTGTCGGCGGCGTGAGGTCGTCAGGCTCTTTCTCCACCCATCGGTAGGCATCAATCTTGTTGAACACAATCATCGACGGCTTGTCGGCGCATCCGAGGTCTTTCAATGTGGATTCCACCACGCTTATCTGTTCCTCGAAATCGGGGTGCGAGATGTCCACGACGTGGAGCAAGAGGTCGGCTTCGCGCACCTCGTCGAGCGTCGATTTGAACGAGTCCACAAGGTCGGTGGGCAGCTTCCTGATGAAGCCCACGGTGTCGGCAAGCAGGAACGGCAGGTTGTCTATCACCATCTTGCGCACCGTCGTGTCGAGCGTTGCAAAGAGCTTGTTCTCTGCGAACACATCGCTTTTCGACAGAAGGTTCATCAACGTAGACTTGCCCACGTTGGTATATCCCACGAGTGCCACACGGATCAGTCGTCCACGGTTCTTGCGTTGCGTGGTCTTCTGGCGGTCGATTTCGACGAGGCGTTGCTTCAGGAGGGATATTCGCTGGAGTATTATGCGCCTGTCCATCTCGAGCTGCGTCTCTCCCGGGCCACGCAGGCCTACGCTGCCCTTGCCTCCTCCCGAGCCGGAGCCGCCGCCTTGGCGTTCGAGGTGGGTCCACAGGCGTTGCAGGCGGGGGAGCATATAGCGGTGTTGCGCCAGCTCAACTTGCGTCTTTGCCTCTGCGGTCTGTGCCCTCATGGCGAATATGTCGAGGATGAGCGAGGTGCGGTCGAGTATTTTCACCTTCAGCTCCTTTTCTATGTTGCGTATCTGCTTGGCCGAAAGCTCATCGTCGAAGATGGCCATTCCCACTTCGCGGCCTTCCTCTTCCTCCGCCTCTATATACTGCCTTATCTCGGCGAGCTTGCCGCTTCCGACGTATGTCACGGAGCTTGGGCCTGCCACTTTCTGCGTGAATCGCTTCACGGTGACGGCTCCTGCCGTGTCGGCGAGGAACTCCAGCTCGTCTAAGTATTCATTGGTCTTGGCCTCGTCTTGGTCTTTTGTCACCAGTCCGACGAGCACCGCAGTCTCTGTTTTGGCTTCGGATAGAACAAACTCTTTCATCTTTTGAGTTATCTTTTGTGGCACAAATATAGCTATTCGCCGTGATATGGACAAGTTTTTGGTGCAGAATGCTTCTGCGGCAGGTGGTTTGCCTTGCG
>CAZURD010000089.1:0-8479 GCA_964623445.1 uncultured Prevotella sp.
ATGCCCTTTTCCGGGGCAAGGGCATACGTCTATTCAGTAAACGCGCCGAGTTGCTGACAGAAACCGGCATTGTTGATAACTCTGTTGAAAACCTCGTGATAACCCCGTGAAAACACTTTCACAACGCAATGATAACTCTGGAAATATGCCCAGCTACAGGCAGCGCACTGCAAAACGCCACGGTTGTTAAGTCATTTTTAGTAAGTTTTCAACACTATCGACCCGAAAATAGATATAAACTTGCTATATTTGCAACGTAATGCACAGCTGTTGATAACGGCGCAAATGCCTAATTGACAGCCATCAAGCATCAACAAAAGATGTTGATTGGGTGTGAAAGCGCGTTGACAACAAATCCAAATGGCCAGAGGCCACTACTTATCAACATATCAACACCACATAATCATCATCATCGTTTCTTCATCTTAGAATAAAAAAAAGGATGTTGTTAATAATGCGTTGGCGCGGCAACGCCGTGCGGCGCAACTTAAAAACGGACAGACAATGAACAAGATAGAATGCGGCGAAGCAAAGGAAGAGTGGAAAGCCAAGGGGTTTGTAGACGAGCCTGTACCCGAAGGCATCGACTTCGCCGCCGCCATACGTGAGATGTGCCGCGAGAAGCACGCCATAATCCTTGCCCACTACTACACCGTTGCGGCCATTCAGGAGGTGGCCGATTTCGTCGGCGACTCGCTCGCGCTTGCCCGCGAGGCGGCCAAGACCGATGCCGACGTGATGGTGATGTGCGGCGTACACTTCATGGCGGAGACCTGCAAGCTGCTGTCTCCGGAGAAGACGGTGCTCTGCCCCGACCTCAACGCGGGCTGCTCGCTGGCCGACTCGTGCCAGGCGGCCGACTTGGCGCGCTTCAAGGCCGAGCATCCCGGGCACACCGTGGTGAGCTATGTCAACACGAGCGCGGCGGTGAAGGCTCTCACCGACGTTGTGGTGACGAGCGGCAACGCCAAGAAGATAGTGGACTTGCTGCCGGCCGACGAGAAGATTATATTTGCCCCTGACTACAACCTCGGGGCTTACATCAACAGCGTGACGGGGCGGCACATGCTGCTTTGGAATGGCGGCTGCCACGTGCATGAGCGGTTTTCTGTGGCCGAAATAGTGCGACTGAAGGCCAACCACCCGGAGGCTAAGGTGCTTGCCCACCTTGAATGCAAGGCTCCTGTGCTGGCCGTGGCCGACGTTGTTGGCTCCACGGCTGTCATGCTTGACTACGTGAAAAAGGCGGAGGCAAGCACTTTCATCGTTGCCACCGAACCGGGAATACTGCACCAGATGAAGCTCTCCTGCCCCGACAAGCTGTTCATACCCGTGCCGCCGGAAGTCAGCGAAGGCTCGGCAGGCTGCTCTTGCAATGAATGCGACTACATGAAGATGAACACTATGGCCAAGCTCTACAACACGTTGCTGCACGGATGGCCGGAGGTGACCGTCGATGCAGCCATAGCCCGCGATGCCGTGAAGCCGATAAAGCGGATGCTTGAGATGAGTAAGTAGGCCGCCGGAATGTGGCTTTGCCGGGAAAACTGCTCCGGCGCGTTCATTCATCAAAGATTGAAATCTGTGGTGATAACCCGAAAATAAATGTCTGTAGAATTAAGTCCAAAGAACAATATGTCCATGATTAAGCGATTCTTTTCAGCCATTCTGGTGGCTCTCATGCCACTGTTCGTTGCCTCTTGCGGCGACGATGAGCCATACAGCTTGCAGAACACGCCGCAGGGAGGAGGTGACGAAGAGCAAACGGACAACCTGACCGACACTGAAAAGGGACTTGTGGGGAGCTATGTTTCCGACGATTATCCCACGTCGGTGTTCTATCTCGTGCTCAATTCCGACCGCACCGGCTTCCACCGCACGCAGAACATGGGGCAGGCCGTGTCGGGCGAGAGCTTCACGTGGGCGGCCACTTCAAGCCTATTGCAGATAACCTACGATTCCGATGGCTACGAGGTGTACGTAGACTATGAATACTCCGACGACCATCTCATTGTAGACGGCATACCGCTCGTGGAGAACGACGGCGACGTGCCGGAGCTTTACGACATCGACAGTCCCATGGTAGGGCTTTGGAGGGGCAACATCGCGGGCTACTATGACGATGTGTTCGAGCTTGACGAGGATGAATATTCGCTCTTGACGATATTCCAGTTCTACACCGACGGCACCGGCCTGCACGTCGACTACAACGTGCAGTCGCCCACGCAGGACTATGCTTACAGCCCGTTCTACTGGTGCGTGACGAGCGACTCGGTGAAGATTGAGTATGCCTCCGACAACGAGGTGCTATACACGGCGGCAATATCGCCATACGCTGCAACGTCGACGAGCCTCACGGGGCACGCCGTGTTTGAGCCTTACGGCCTCGCGGGCTACGACATCGACATGCAAGCCATCACCGATGCCGACCTGACAGCACAGTCAGCGGAGGTGCGTTCCGCCGAGGCCAAGCCGCGCTTTGGCCGGCAGAAGACGGCGGCGATGACGCGGCTGGGCAACTTTGCCGCTGCCTACTGAAGCTGCCGAAAGACGCAAGGGCGGGGAGGGCTGGCATGGCGCATGGTCGCCGTGAGGCTCTCCCCGCCGTTGCTGAATGATGATTTACGGAAAAATACGCTTTCAACATAATATGCCACCACTTTTAGCCACCCGCGAACTTCAGCGGCAACAACTGCTCCTGCGCATGGAACGCGATGCCGAGCGCGAAGCATTCCGCCGCCAGACGGAGGCCGTCGGCATACGCCGCTCGCTGAAGCGCGGCTACGCTTGGCATCCACTGCGCGTAGGGCGCAGCTATTACAATTCGCTGAACCAGTTGTGCGTGGAACTGTTCAGGCTCGACGACAGCGACGTTGAGCATAATTTCGAGTATGGCCGCCCTGTGGAATTTTTCACGATGGGCAAGGAGAAAGATGCCGCCGTGGCCTACGTTGGCGTGCAGGCCACGGTGAGCTTCGCCGAGGCCGACCGCATGGTGGCCGTGGTTTCGGGTGGCGATGCGGTGGCGCGGTTGCAGTCGGCCACCGGACTTGGCGTGCAACTGTCATTCGACGAGACGAGCTATCGCGCCATGTCCGATGCCCTCGACCGCACGCTCCATGCCAAAGGGCGGCTGGCCTACTTGCGCGACCTGTTCTATTCGGGTGAGCGTCCGGAGACGTTCAGCTTTGCGCCGATGTCGTTTCCGTGGCTCAACGCCACGCAGGAGAAAGCCGTCAACGAGGTGTTGAGGGCAAAGGATGTTGCCGTGGTGCATGGCCCGCCCGGTACTGGCAAGACCACGACGCTCGTGGAAGCCATCCACGAGACGCTGCGCCGCGAGACACAGGTGCTTGTCTGCGCCCAGAGCAACATGGCAGTGGACTGGATTTCGGAGAAACTTCAGGAGCGGGGAGTGAGCGTCTTGCGCCTTGGCAACCCCACGCGCGTGGACGACGCGATGCTCGCTTCCACCTATGAGCGGCGTTTCGAGGCACATCCCGACTATCCGCAGCTGTGGGCTGTGCGCCGCGCCATACGCCAGTTGCGCAGCCAGAAGTCGCGCGGCGGAGCCTCGCACGACAAGATTGCGCGTCTGCGAGAGCGCGCAACGGAGCTTGAAGTGCGTATCAATGCCGACTTGTTTTCGCAGGCCAAGGTCATAGCCTGCACGCTCGTAGGCTCTGCCAGCAAGCTGCTTGACGGTATGAAGTTCACCACTCTCTTCGTCGACGAGGCCGCGCAAGCCCTTGAGGCCGCCTGCTGGATAGCCATACGGCGCGCGCAGAGGGTGGTGTTCGCGGGCGACCACTGTCAGCTGCCGCCCACGGTGAAGTGCCGCGAGGCATTGGAGGGCGGCTTGGGACGCACGCTCATGGAGCTTGTGGCAGAACGCCTGCCAACGGCGGTGACGATGCTTTGCGTGCAATATCGCATGAACGAGCGCATCATGCGCTTCTCTTCGGAGTGGTTCTACGGCGGGAAGGTGGAGTCAGCCCCCAGCGTGCGCAATCGCGGGATACTCGATTTCGACCGCCCCATCACGTGGGTGGACACCTCTGCCGCCGCGCTCGGTGAGGACGGCGGCACGGAGGACGCTCCCGCAGCAGTGGGCGAGGAGTTCGTTGGCGAGACTTTCGGGCGCGTGAACAAGGCCGAAGCCGCACTGACGCTCGACATTCTTGAACAGTATTTCAGGCGCATCGGCCGCCAGCGCGTCATCGACGAGCGCATCGACGTGGGCGTAATTTCCCCTTACCGCGCCCAAGTGCAGCTGTTGCGCCGCATGTTTTCCGGCCGCGATTTCTTCAAGCCGTTGCGCCGCGCCATAAGCGTCAACACCGTGGACGGCTTCCAAGGGCAGGAACGCGACGTGATGCTGATTTCGCTCGTGCGCTCAAATGCCGAGGGACAGATAGGATTCCTCTCCGACTTGCGGCGTATGAACGTCGCCATCACCCGCGCCCGCATGAAGCTGATAATACTCGGCGATGCCTCCACGCTCTGCCGACACCGCTTCTATCGCCGTCTCTGGGAATACGCGAACGAGGAGGAATAGTCTTTTTAAATTAAGGAATCCAAACGAAATCTTTCAGCAACGCGACATACGTTTCAATGGCGTTGTCTATCTCTCCGATGCCAATGTATTCGTCGGCGGAGTGGGAGCGGGCGGAGTTGCCCGGCCCGAGTTTGAGCGACGGGAACGGCATCAGGGCTTGGTCCGACAGCGTTGGCGAGCCGAACGGTGTCATGCCCATGTCCACGCAGCGTTTCACGAGAGGGTGGGAGAGGGCTATGTGCGACGAGCCGAGGCGGAAAGAGCGCGCTTTCAGTTCACTTTTCAGGCGGCTTTGCAGCAGCGAGAACACCTCTTGGTTGGTGTAAAGCTCGTTCGTGCGCACGTCGATGGTGAAGCGGCATTCGTCGGGAACGACGTTGTGTTGCGTGCCGGCGTTCACCACAGTCACCGTGGCGAGCGTCGGCCCGAGCAGGTCACTCACTTTCTCGAAGTGCATGGAGCGCAGCGTCAGCAGGTCGTCGAGGGCTTCATATATGGCGTTTATGCCCTCGCCGCGTGCGGCGTGGCCCGAGCGTCCATGAGCCGTTGCGTCGATTACCATGAGTCCCTTCTCGGCTATTGCGGGCTGCATGGCCGTTGGTTCGCCCACGATGGCAGCGTCGATGTGCGGCAGCAGCGGCAGGGCGCGGGCTATGCCGTCCTTGCCCGACACCTCCTCTTCGGCCGATGCGAGGAACACGAGGTTGTAGGAGCGTTCCAGTGGCGACACGTCGATGAACGCCCGGAGCAGCGAAACGAGTCCTCCGCCGCAGTCGTTGCTGCCCAGTCCGTAGAGACGGCCGTCCTCGATGGCTGGCGCGAATGGGTCGCGCGTCCACGACGCCACGGGCTTCACCGTGTCGATGTGTGCGTTGAGGAGCAGTGTCGGGCGGTTGTCGTCGTGCCTTGGGGCAATGGCCCAGACGTTGTTGCCGTCGCGCTGCGGCTGAAGGCCGTGGCGTTGCATGTAGGTCTCTATTAGGTCAGCGGCGGCGCGCTCGTCGCGGCTCACCGACGGCGTGGCTATGAGGCGGCTAAGGAGTTCTACGGCCTCGGTGGTTGCGTGGTTGTACACTTGGATTTTATGTTGAGAGATTATATGTTTTCAGCTTCGCAAACGTCCAATTCTCCTTGCAGGCAACGCAAAAGGCTGCCCGTAGACGGATTCATCGCGCCATGTTCAGTTGCTGGTTCAATATATTAAAGGAGATTAGCAATACGCTTTCCCGGCGCGATGGCATAGCCCTGCGGGTTGTCTGCAAGTGCAAAGGTAGTGAATAATCCTGTGGTTCAATCCATAAAGTAAAGGCGGGATTCCTCAAAGATTCCCGCCTTTCCCTTATGTTTTGAGCCATTGACAGATGTCAGAGGAGGTTCATCGTGTCCGTGGCGATCATCAGTTCCTCGTCGGTGGGTATGACAACCACCGTCACTTTAGAGTCGTCGGAGGAGATGACAGCCTCTATGCCGCGTACAGCCTTGTTGCGCTCGGTGTCGATTTTGATTCCCATCCACTCCATGTCCTTGCACACTTCCTCGCGCATTTCCCACTGGTTTTCGCCAACGCCGGCGGTGAACACCACGATGTCGCACCCGCCCATTGCGGCGGCGTATGCCCCGACATACTTCTTTATGCGGTAGTTGTACATGTCGAGGGCCAGCAGTGCCTTCTCGTCGCCCTTGTCGGCGGCAGCGTCTATTTCGCGCATGTCCGACGATATGCCTGTGATGCCGAGCACGCCGCTCTTCTTGTTGAGCAGGTTGGAGATGCCGTCAGCGTCGAGTCCGAGCTTCTTCTCGATGAACGACACGGCTCCCGCGTCGATGTCGCCGCTGCGCGTGCCCATCATCACGCCCTCAAGCGGCGTGAGTCCCATCGACGTGTCCTGGCATTCGCCGTCCTTCACGGCGGCCACGCTGCCTCCGTTGCCTATGTGGCAGGTGATGATGCGCTTGCCTTGCGGGCTTACGCCGAGGAAGTCGCACACGCGCTGCGACACGTAGCGGTGGCTCGTGCCGTGGAAGCCGTAGCGGCGCACGCCGTATTTCTCATACAGCTCGTAGGGTATGGCGTACATATAAGAGTGCTTGGGCATGGTCTGGTGGAACGCAGTGTCGAACACGCCCACCTGCGGCAGGCCGGGCATCAGCTCCTGCACGGCGCGCACGCCCTTGAGGTTGGCCGGGTTGTGCAGCGGCGCGAGGTCGTTGCAGGCCTCAAACTCCTTTAGCACCTCCTCGGTGAGAAGCACGCTCTTGTTGAACTTCTCGCCGCCATGCACCATGCGGTGGCCAACGGCATCAATCTCCTTCAGGTCTTTTATCACGCCAATCTCGGGGTCGGTGAGCAGCGAGAAGATGAACTTCACGCCTTCCGTGTGCTCCGGTATGTCGTGCATGATTTGCTTTTTCTCTCCGTTGGGGAGCTTCACCTTTACGAATGCCCCGTCAAGCCCGACGCGCTCCGCGCCGCCCGAGGTCATCACCGACTTGTCGTCCATGTTGTAGAGGGCATACTTGATGGACGATGAGCCGCAGTTCAATACTAATATTTTCATTTGATTGTGAGTTTTGAGTGTTATGGTTTGCGAGTTGTCGCTGCGCTGTTGTGGTCATCGGCCTTTGGCCATGAACCGCAAGTTGCCGTTGCGCGACTTTTGAAACCGTATTTACAGAGCCTCAATCGCACAGCGACAACTCACGCACACAGTCTTTCAGCTGTCAATCCTTCTTCTCGTCCATTGCCTGGCAGGCCGTGATGGCCACCATCTTGTATATGTCCTCCACGGAGCAGCCACGGCTGAGGTCGTTCACGGGGCGTGCTATTCCCTGGAGGATGGGGCCGAGGGCTTCGGCGTCGCCGAGGCGTTGCACGAGTTTGTAGGCAATGTTGCCCACTTCGAGGCACGGGAACACAAGCACGTTGGCGTGGCCGGCGATGGGGCTTCCCGGAGCCTTGTGCTCGCCTACGGATGGCACGAGGGCAGCGTCGGCTTGCAGTTCGCCGTCGATTTTCAGTTCGGGGCGGCGTTCCTTTGCTATGTGTGTGGCCTCAACCACCTTGTCAACCACCTCGTGTGCCGCGCTGCCTTTGGTCGAAAAGCTGAGCATTGCCACGCGCGGGTCGTCGAATCCGGCCACGCTGCGGGCCGTGTCGGCGGTGCAGAGGGCAATCTGCGACAGCTGGTCAGCGTCGGGCATGGGCGTAACGGCCACGTCGCCCACCACGAGCACGCCGTCCTCGCCATACTGCGGCTGCTTGGTCACGAGCAGCATGGCTCCGCTCACGCACGTGATGCCCGGCTTGCACTTTATGATTTGCAGGGCGGGGCGCAGCGTGTCGGCCGTGGTCGAGAGAGCGCCGCTTATCTGTCCGTCAGCGCCGTTGGTCTTGATAATCATGCAGCCGAGGTAGAGAGGGTTCTTCACCAGCTCGCGAGCCTTCTCGATGGTCATTCCCTTCTTCTCGCGCAGTTCGGTCAGCAGGGCGGCAAACTCCTCGCTCTTCGGGTTGTTCTCGGGGTCGACGATGGTTGCCTTGCCAATGTTCTTCAGTCCCCATTTCTCGGCCAGCGAGTTGATTTCGCCCGGGTTGCCGATGAGGATGATGTCGGCAATGTCGTCAGCCAGCACCCAGTCGGCTGCCTTCAGTGTGCGTTCCTCGGTGGCTTCGGGGAGCACGATGCGCTGCTTGTTGCTCTTAGCGCGTTCGATGATTTTCTTTACCAAGTCCATTGCTATATAAATTTATAGTCGTGTTTTTGCTATTTGGATGTTGCAAAAGTAAGAAAAATAATGAAAACACCAAAGCCATTTGGCGGCTTAATTGAGCTTTGTTTTTTTTATTTTCAATCAATTGTTGCCGCTTGGCGAATATATGGTCGTTGTTAGAAGCTGTTTTGATAATCCAAGGCCGTTTCC
>CAZURD010000090.1:0-8303 GCA_964623445.1 uncultured Prevotella sp.
TTAGGCAGTTGTTCGTATATATACTATATATACTTAGTTGTCAACTTACCAATAAAACAAGACAAGGATTGTTCTTAATAACTTTAGGTATAAATGGCAATTGGATATATAATTGCCAAAATTTAAAGGAGTTACAATGCCACTGTCCAAAGGCATTGCAGGAGGCAAACTACACACATTCCCTCCGTAAAGCCATCGCCAGAGCCATTGCAACTCCTTCCGTTGACGTATATTCGGTATATGCTGTATTACTGGAGCGTGCCGTTCTCGGCAGCTGTGATCATCTCTTGGCTGGCATACATGTAAACCTCCACGCGGCGATTCTGTTGACGTCCCGCTTCGGTAGAGTTGTCAGCAACGGGATTGGAAGAGCCTTGTCCCTCCACAGTCTTAATCTGCGAGGCAGAGACACCACAGCTCTTGAGGTAGTCGGAAACACTCGTTGCACGCTGCACAGAAAGCGGAACGTTGATGCCATCGTTGCCAGTATTGTCGGTGTGGCCATAGATAGCCACGTCGCAAGTCTTGTTGTTGTTGAGCACTTGTGCGAACTTGGCGAGCGAATTCTTTGCGGCGGAGTTGAGGTCAGACTTGTTCGTGGCGAAAAGAATGCCGGAATCGAAAGTCACCTTAATGGCATCGAGACCGTTGGCATCGGTAACTTCCTCCACCTGTGCGTCCTCCACTTGCTCTGCTTCGGCTTTCACCTTGTCCATGTGCTTGCCTATGATGGCACCCGTGCCAGCACCAACGGCAGCACCAACGACAGCTCCAACGGCCGTGTTGCCAGCCAGTTTGCCAATGATTGCGCCCAGAGCGGCACCGCCACCTGTACCGATGGCAGCTCCCTTCTGCGTGTTGTTACATCCCATGAAAACAATGCCGACACAAAGCAGCATTGCGAATAGCTTCATTTTTCTCATGCGTTCAATACTTTAATGGTTGTACACTAACAGTTGCGCAAAGATAATCTAATTATTTAATCAGTCACGGCGTTTCCAAGTTTTTTTGTAACTTTGCCGTCAAATTTTATTAAAAAGGACTTTTAAAAATGGCCAAGGAACTGAAAGAACTCACAAAACGGGCAGACAACTACAGCCAGTGGTACAACGACCTCGTGGTGAAAGCCGACCTCGCCGAACAGTCGGCTGTGCGCGGCTGCATGGTGATAAAGCCCTACGGATATGCAATATGGGAGAAGATGCAACACCAGCTTGACACCATGTTCAAGCAGACCGGCGTACAGAACGCATACTTCCCACTGCTCATACCGAAGTCGTTCCTCTCGCGTGAGGCTGAGCATGTTGAAGGCTTCGCCAAGGAATGCGCCGTGGTCACGCACTACCGCCTGCGCTCCAAGGAAGACAAGACCGGCGTAGAGGTTGACCCCGCCGCCCGCCTCGAAGAGGAACTGATCATCCGCCCGACATCGGAGACCATCATCTGGAACACATACAAAAATTGGATTCACTCGTGGCGCGACCTGCCTCTGCTGTGCAACCAATGGTGCAACGTGATGAGATGGGAAATGCGCACACGCCCATTCCTGCGCACGAGCGAGTTTCTCTGGCAGGAGGGACACACCGCCCATGCCACGCGGGAGGAGGCCGAAGCCGAGGCAAAGCAGATGTTGCGCGTCTATGCCGACTTCGCGGAACAATGGATGGCCGTGCCTGTGGTGCAGGGGGTGAAGAGCGAGACGGAGAGATTCGCCGGAGCACTCGAAACCTACACCATCGAAGCAATGATGCAGGACGGCAAGGCACTGCAAAGCGGCACGAGCCACTTCCTCGGACAGAACTTCGCAAAGGCTTTCGACGTGACGTTCCTCAACAAGGAAAACAAGCCTGAATATGTCTGGGCAACATCGTGGGGCGTGTCGACACGCTTGATTGGCGCACTCATTATGACCCACTCCGACGACAACGGACTTGTGCTCCCGCCACGCCTCGCGCCAATTCAGGTGGTGATAATCCCTATATCAAAAGGTGCTGACCAACTGGCGGCCATCACTGAAAAGCTCACGCCCATCATAGAAGAATTGCGAAGAAAAGGCATCAGCGTGAAATATGACGACGCAGACAACAAACGGCCAGGCTTCAAGTTTGCCGACTACGAGCTGAAAGGAGTGCCCGTTAGACTGGCAATGGGCGGACGCGACCTCGAAAACGGCACTATTGAGCTGATGCGCCGCGACACACTTGAAAAAGAAACGCTGCCAATCGACGGCATAGCAGAACACGTTGAGAAACTGCTCGACGACATACAGGCCAACATTTTCAGCAAGGCCAAAGCCTTCCGCGATGCCCACGTCTACACGTGCGATGACTACGAGGAGTTCAAGGAGCGCGTGAAGAACGGCGGATTCTTCCTATGCCACTGGGACGGCACTGCCGAGACGGAGGCCAAGATAAAAGAGGAAACGCAGGCCACGATACGCTGCGTGCCCTACGGCTACGAGCAATCACCAGGCTTCGACATGGTGAGCGGCAAGCCGTCGAAGTGCCGTGTCATCATCGCAAGAAGCTATTGACATCAGGGCGCAGGCCCGGATGCCAAACAGTCCTAACAATATACTTTAACCCAAATCGGGCGTTGCAAGCCAATGTCCGATTTGGGTTAAAGTATATAAAAACGCCATGCCTTTGCCCCCTGTCAGAGATTAAAGAGCTATCTTTGCAAGAAAAGGGTACACTCAGGCAAACAAGCCGTCAGTCACGCTCCACATCATGCACATTAATAAATAGCCAAAGGATGTATGCGCACGCTGCGGTGGTGAGCAGCTTCGATTAGTGTCCCGTTTGCAGTCGGACGTTAAACCACTGCATGACTTTGCCCGTTTCAAAGCAAATGGACTAAACTTGGCGGCTCACTAAATGCAACCGCAGACCTAACACCTAACACAATGGCCAGATTAGAAGGTTTTCAAGAAGAGAACAATGACACTACCACAAGCATAAAGCGTGTCCGTTCGCCGTTTCAGGACGGCGTAGTGTTTACAATTTCGGGCTATTCTTACAAGAAAGCCATATTCGAAATCGACGGCAAGGCAGTAGAGGGTCATCTCAACCCTGTACTGACCACGAGCGTTGGCGACCTGTTCCTTAGCATGGTTACGCGCAGCCGTGTTAAGTCTGACTGCACAATAATCACTCCAGACGGAACTTTCAACAAGTTCGTCCGTGAGCAGATTGCCAAGCATAACACTAACGGCGAAATCATGCAAGCTATCGTAGATGGCTGCAAGGACAGGAAGATTGTCGTTAGCCTTGTTCCATACTCTAAACTAACTAAGAACGGTACACAAATTGCAACCGCATTGGTTGAACTGAACTTTGTAGAGTGAACACAACGACCTAAGTAAGTTTTTAAACAGCTTATTTTTGGCACTATATTAAAATATTATCAATAAGAACCAGAGAACAATTAACCATAAACGGATTCGAGGTCTTCCACGAAAATGGAGAGACAATGCTTGCCGATACCCCAAAGAATATCCCCTTACAAAACCCTATCCATGAACATCAAAAGACTTTGCTTGGCCGCAGCCGCCACAGCCGTGCTGGCAGTCGCAACGACACTCCCTGCCACTGCCAACAACCCTGAAAAGCCATCCAAGAAAAGTGTGATCACAGCCATGCGCCTGGCCAACGACCACTTTATGAACAAATGGAGCGACCCGGGAGAGGTGATTCCCTACCCGTCGCGGAACAAGAACTATGAAGCCAATCTGTGGACACGCGGATACTATTTCGAGGGTCTCATGGACTTCTACGACGTAGACCCGCAACAACGCTACCTCGACTATGCCCTGCTTTGGGGCGAAAAACACAACTGGGGGCTGCGCGGCACAAAAGACGGAGTGCCGCCCCGCAACGCAGACAACCAGTGTGCAGGACAGACCTACATACATCTCTATCAACTCGACAAATCGAAACCGGAGAAATACATAACGGCCATACGTGCAGCCATAGACTCAATGATGGCCACAGACAAGATAGACGATTGGTCGTGGATTGATGCCGTGCAGATGGCGATGCCTATCTTTGCCCAAATGGGTAACATAACAGGCAACAGTGCATACTACGACCGCGCCTACGATATGTATATGTACACCAAGACAAAGCACGGCGACAACGGCCTTTACAACCCCGAGGACTCGCTATGGTGGCGCGACGCTGACTTCGACCCACCCTACAAAGAGCCTAACGGGGAAGACTGCTATTGGTCGCGCGGCAACGGGTGGGTCGTGGTGGCAATGGCACGGATGCTCAAACTCCTGCCGCCCGACGAACAACACCGCAAGGAATACGAGACTATGTTGGTTTCGATGTGCAAGGCTCTGAAGCCGCTGCAACGAGAGGACGGCTTCTGGAACGTCAGCCTGCACGACCCAAACAACTACGGGGGAAAGGAACTCACCGGCACGGCTATGTTCGCATACGGCATGGCATACGCTGTGAACAACGGACTGCTACCCGCCGAGGAGTTCGCGCCTGTGATCTACAAGGCTTGGAACGCAATGGTCAAGGACTGCCTTCACACCGACGGTTTCCTCGGATATGTGCAGGGAACAGGCAAAGAGCCAAAGGAGGCGCAGCCAGTAACCTACGACCGCGAGCCTGACTTCGACGACTTCGGCCTCGGGGCTTTCCTCATGGCTGGCTCTGAAATAACAAAGATGGAGTGAGCAAACATTAACAATTGCATACACGCCACTACACAATAAAAACAAAAGACAATGGACATCATAGAGAGATTCATAAGCTACACCAAGTTCGACACGCAGTCGGCAGAAGAGAGCCAGACGGTGCCAAGCACTCCCAAACAGCTTGTTTTCGCCAAGCACCTTGCCGAAGAACTGCGTGCCGAAAGGTTCGACGATGTGGAAAAGGATGCGAACGGATATGTCTACGCCACGCTGAAAGCCAACACGGAAAAGTCCGTGCCCACAATAGGATTCATCAGCCACTATGACACAAGCCCCGATTGCAGCGGCGAAAACGTTAAGGCGCGCATAGTGAAAGCCTACGACGGGGGCGACATCGTGCTCTCTGAAGGCATCGTAAGCTCTCCCACGAAATTCCCGGAATTGCTGGCCCATATCGGCGAAGACCTCATCGTGACCGACGGTCACACCCTGCTCGGTGCTGACGACAAGGCAGGAATCGCCGAGATAGTGGAAGCAATGTGCTTCCTGCGCGACCATCCTGAAATTGAGCACGGCGAAATTCGCATTGCATTCAATCCCGACGAGGAGATAGGCAAAGGCGCGCACCTCTTCGACGTGGATAAATTCGGATGCCAATGGGCTTACACAATGGACGGCGGAGACCTCGGAGAACTTGAATACGAGAACTTCAACGCCGCATCGGCAAAGATTACCTTGCGCGGTGTCAGCGTCCACCCGGGGTACGCCAAGGGCAAGATGATAAACGCCGGAAGGCTGGCTGCGGAGATGGCTGCCATGATGCCAGCCGACGAGACGCCTGAAACGACCGAGGGATACGAGGGCTTCTATCACCTGACATCCATAAGCGGAGGCATAGAACAAGCCACACTGTCCTATATCATACGCGACCATGACCGCAAACGCTTCGAGGAACGCAAGACGTTCGTTAAGTCATGCGCAACAAAAATGAACGAAAAATATGGCGACGGAACAGCCTGCGCAGAGGTGAGCGACCAATACTACAACATGAAGGAGAAGATTGAGCCTTGCGTTCACGTTGTTGACATTGCCATGCAAGCCATGCGCGAATGCGGCGTAGAGCCGCGCGTGCAGCCCATCAGGGGTGGCACAGACGGTGCGCAGCTAAGTTTCCGTGGCCTGCCGTGCCCGAATCTCTTTGCCGGCGGTGTGAATTTCCACGGCCCGCACGAATTTATCAGCATACAGGTGATGGAAAAGGCCAAGGATGTTATAGTGAAAATATGCGAACTCACGGCCTGCCAACACGGCGATAAGCTCAAATAAAGGATGAGAACAGATGCCTGCAAGGCTGAAATGTCATCCAGGAAACGGCCTATTGCAATAAAGATTGCCGCATCAGCCATAGCCATGCTCGCTTCCACATCGGTATGCGGGCAAGGCTATGGCTATGTTGAACAGTGCGAGGACACCTGCGCCCACATACACGGCATCGACCTAAGCCACTATCAGGGCGATGTCTTTTGGGAGGCAGTGGGCGACAATCGCAAGATGACCTTCGTTTACTTGAAGGCAACGGAGGGCGGCGATTGGATTGACTCCACTTACGCAAGGAACATAGAACTGGCTAAACAAAACGGCCTTTATGTGGGCAGCTACCATTTCTACAGGCCCAAGACCGACCAACGTGTACAGCTTGAGAATTTCATCGTGCAGTGCCGACCAGACGACCAAGACCTGATTCCGCTCATCGACATTGAATCAACCGGGGGATTGGCCACTTCCGCGTTTTGCGACTCCCTCCTGAAGTTCCTCGATCTCGTTGAACAGGCTTACGGACAAAAGCCCCTGTTATATACATTCACAAACTTCTACAACCGCCACCTAATCGGGAAGATTGATGGTTATAAGTTGATGATAGCCCAATATACCCCACAAGAGCCTGTGCTTGCCGATGAACGCGACATCACCATGTGGCAATACACAGGCAAAGGAACACTCAATGGCGTTGGAGGATACATAGACAAGAGCCGCTTCATGGGCCAACATGGCTTGCGGGAGATTCGTTACATAAGACAGAAAGATACAGATGCCGTTCAACAAACGACAGAACGACAGCCAAAAACAACGACATGGGAATGACAAACGACACGGGAATAACAAGCAACACGGAACGCGGACACAGCCCAAACACATCGAAGCCTACTGACAACGAGGCCACAAACAATGACCAAAATGAAGCCATCGACACATCCACCCCACCCCAACAAGATAAGAAAGGTGGCAAATCAGGAAAGAGAAAGCGCATGGTGCTGACCACGGTAGTGACCGTTTCGCTCGTTATTTCGCTCGTGGCCGTGCTCTCTGCCTTATACGCATACCAAAATGCGCAAAGACAAAACGAAATGAACGCATACAGCAACGCGCTCGACAGCGACGAGCCTGCGGTGCTGAAGAATTTCCTCGACATATATACCGATGCCCCACAAGCCCACCGCGACTCTGTGGCGGCAATGCTATACAGGCTGCAAATGTTGGACAGAGAATGGGATAATGCCGTGGCCAACGGCACTAAGCAAGCTCTCGAACGCTACATTCAACTGCATCCCACGAGCATTCACAACATCGAGGCTAAGATTTTGATTGATTCCATCGACTGGGCGGCAGCCTCATCGGAGAATACCAGCGAAGCCTACCTTGCATACATGGAGGCGCATCCAGACGGACTGTACATCGACGAGGCACAAAGCAAGTACGCACGACTTGACTCCAAAAAGGTGAAGGCAGGGGAAAGGCAGCATGTGGGCAACCTGCTCACTGCCTTCTTCGCCTCGCTTGGAGCAAACGATGAAAACGGAATAGCTGAATGCCTCGCAAACAAGCTCGACACATTCAACACGGAAGTCAACGCCACCAAAAGCACTGTGGCTGCGTACATGAAGCGGTTGCACAACGAAGACGACATAACCACGATGACGTTCACGCCTAACAACGACTGGATGATTGACAAACAGGAGAATGCCGACGGCCTTTCCGAATACAACGCAACATTCTCTGTAGACAAGCGCACGGAGCGCACCGACCCAACAAAGTCTTCGTTGGAGACCTATCGGGTAGCGGCACGCATCGACGGACAAGGCAAGATAGCGTCGCTACGCATGGAGCACGTGACAAAATAATCCTCCCTTCGCCATTTTTTCCGCACCTACATGGAAAGCAGTTCGTCGCCTTCCGTGTCACAGTGGGTGAATCCCATCTGGCCAGCCTTTTCCTTTGTAAACGTGAAATAGGTAGCATTGCCTTCCGAGCAAAGCTCGCCACGTGAGTTCTCCAGCGTCACGTGGATGCAAGCTATGTTCCGCTTCAAGCTGGAAAGCCGTGCGCGGATGGTCAACAGGGCATCCGTCGTCATAACGGGCTTGCGATAGTTCACCTCCAGCTTGGCCGTCACGCCAGTGGTCTGCAACTTCCGCGACACCACCCACGAGGCACACTCGTCTATCAGCGTTGCCTGAATGCCGCCGTGGAGAGTGTCTATCCAACCCTGAAACTGCGGCTGTGGCTTCCAGAAGCACACGATGTCATCGCCATCCTCGAAGAACTCCATGTTCAGTCCAACAGGATTCGACGGACTGCAACCGAAGCAACAGTA
>CAZURD010000091.1:0-5689 GCA_964623445.1 uncultured Prevotella sp.
GGCGGAATCGGGCTGTTGCCTGTAACTGTAGCTTGGCAAAGTGTAAACTTTTTACGGAAACACGCTGCCCGTGTAAACAAGACATCCCCACGCCTGTCGTTTCGATGGCGTGGGGATGTCTTGTTGTCGGCCTGTTGCGCCGCTGGCGGGTGCGATGTGCGGTTCAGACGAGCGTTATTCCGTCGTCGCCGATGGTGATCAGGCGGCGGCGGTAGAGGTCGCCCACGGCGCGTTTGAATGTCTTTTTGCTCACCTTGAAAGTGTCGGCAATCAGTTCGGCGGGACTTTTGTCGCCCAGACTGCAATGGCCTCCGTTGTCGCGGAGGTAGGCGAGGAGCGTATCCGAGAACTCCTCCGTGTGGCGGCGGCCCGATGGTTGCAGCGACACGTCTATCTTGCCGTCGGGGCGAACGCCGTCGACGTAGCCGCGAAGGCGGTCGCCCATGCGCAGCGGGCGGAACACCCTGTTGGCGTAGACCAGCCCTTGGAAGCGGTTGTCGATTATCACCTTGAAGCCGAGGTCGGTCTTCTGCCACACGAGCAGCTCCACCTCGTCGCCCGGCAGATACTCCGGCGGGCTGGGGTCGAAGTGGCGTTCCACCTTGGCCGTGGCCATTATGCGGTAGCTTTCGTCGTCGATGGTGACGTAGACCACGTAATAATGGTCTTTCACCATGCGCATCTTCTGTTCGCGGAAGGGACAGAAGAGGTCTTTCATCAGTCCCCAGTCGAGGAAAGCCCCGTACTCGTTGACCCACGCCACGCGTAGGCAGGCGAACTCTCCGACCTTGGCCAGGGGGCGTTGGGTGGTTGCCACGGGTCTCTCGTCTTGGTCGAGGTAGACGAATACTTCCAGTTCGTCGCCTGGGCGGCATCCCTCCGGGACGTAGCGCGAGGGCAGCAGTATCTCGCCCTCGTCCCCGCCGTCGAGGTAGAGGCCGAAGTCCACCTCCTTCGTGACGGTCATCACGTTATAGTCTCCGAGTCTTATTCCTTTCATGCTGTTTCGGTTGTGGCTTGTTTGCCGTTGTCTTGCGCTTTGTCGGCGGTCTCGTTGCAGTTCGTTTCTCCCACGATGAGGCCGTCGCTCATTTTCAGTGTGCGGTCGGTCGTGGCGGCCAGCTGTTCGTCGTGGGTCACGATGACGAACGTTTGGCCGAATTTCTCGCGCAGGTCGAAGAAAAGTTTGTGCAGTTCGGCCTTGTTGTGGCTGTCGAGACTGCCCGAAGGCTCGTCGGCAAGGACCACCGCCGGGTTGTTGGCCAAGGCTCGTGCCACGGCCACGCGCTGCTTTTCGCCGCCCGATAGTTCGGCGGGCTTGTGGCTGCTGCGCCCTGCCAGTCCCATGAAGTCGAGCAGTTCGTCGGCTCGCCGCCGTGCCTCCGCCCTCGTCTTTCCCGCGATGAAGGCCGGAATCATTATGTTTTCGGCGGCTGTGAACTCCGGCAACAGCTGGTGGAACTGGAACACGAAGCCCACGTGGCGGTTGCGGAACTCAGCCAGCCGACGGCTGTTGAGCGTCCCGGTGTCCACGCCGTCCACCACCACCGAGCCGCTGTCGGGCCTGTCGAGCGTGCCCATGATTTGCAGCAGGGTGGTCTTTCCCGCTCCGCTTGGCCCCACGATGCTCACTATCTCGCCCCTGCCGATGTGCAGGTCGATGCCCCGGAGCACCTGAAGTGCCCCGAAGCTCTTTGTTATTCCCTTTATGTCGATCATCTTGTTGCTTTCTTTAGGGCTTTGACGCGGCTCTCCCACCTGCCGTTGCACGGCGGCGTTCACTTGCCTTGCCTGCCTTGCTTGCCAACTTTACGTCCCAGCCACTCGCACAGGGTGGAATATGCGCTGCGCTCCCTGAATGGTTGTGGCGCGGCGACGGTCATCATGTCGGCCGCCTCGCCATATTGGTCGGGGTAGATAATCATGAGGTTTTTCCCCGTGAAGTTGCGCGACAGCTCCTCCGGCAGGTGTTCGAGTGCAGCCTTGTAGGACACCGTTCCCTTTCGCGCAGTGACCACGACGAACAGGTGTTCGGCATCGATGGTCGCCGCCAGCTGCGGCAATTCGTTCCAGTGGGTCATCAACGAGAGCTGTATGCGTATTCCCGGGTGCGTGTTTTGCAGGTACTCGTTGATTATTGTGAGCGTCTGCTGCTGCCCGTGGAACTGCATTCGGCATTCAAGGTTCGACGCGAGGCGTGCCAGCCGCTCCAGCCATCGGTAGAAGCCCGGCTCAAATTCCGCCCTCGACGGCACGGCCACCTGTATCCGCCGGAGCGTGTTCAGGGGTTGCGGGCATTTCACCAGCACTATCTGCCGGCTCAATCCGCTGTACAGGCTCTGCGCCAGTTCGCCGAGATGGCGAGGCGCGCGGTTGTTGTCGGAGTTCATCCCGAGGATGATTTCGGAGGCGTTGAACTCCTTGAAGGCGTGCTTTATGCCGTTGGTGATGTTTGTTGCGATGCGCACCTGCGTCTGCATCCTCACGTCGGAATATCCCGCCACTTTCGTGAGGTGTTCCATCAGCCGCCGCCCATCCTCTTGGTTTGCCAGCCGTTTGGCGTCGTCGTAGACCACGTTGAGTGCCACGAGGCCGCGATTGAGTTTCGTGTTGCGCATGAGCACGCCGAACTGCACGAGCGTCTCGGCTGTCGACGGGTCGTGTACGGGTATCATTATCTTCTCGTCGTCGCCGCTTTGCTCCAGCGTCGGCGTTGTCCTCGTTTCGAGCACCATCCTCTTTGATGCCCGTTCGGTGGTCAGCGAGCTGAACACGCAGGTCACGAGGATGAGTATTATGGTGCCGTTGAGCACGTCGTCGTTGAGCACCCGCTGCCCGTCGGGCATTATCAGGTGGTAGCCCACGAGCACTGCGGCGAGCGTTGCGCCCGCCTGGGCGTTGCTTAGGCCGTAGATCATCTCGCGCTCTACGCCCCTCATGCCGAATATTTTCTGCGTGGCGAGCGACGCAAGCCACTTGCTCGTCAGTGCCACGGCTATCATCACGGCCGCCACATGGAGCGTGCCGAGGCCGCCGAAGAGCAGTTTCACGTTGACCATCATGCCAACGCCGATGAGGAAGTAGGGTATGAATATGGCGTTGCCCACGAACTCAAGGTGCGCCATCAGCGGCGATACGTTTGGTACGTAGGGGTTGAGCGCCAGTCCCACGAGGAATGCGCCGAGCAGTCCCTCCATGCCTATCAGCTCCATGAGCCACGCCCCGAGGAACGTCATGGCAAGCACGAAGATGAACTGCGTCACGTCGTCTTCGTGGCGACGGAAGAACGCCCGCGCCATGATTGGGAACACCCGCATGATTATAAGGAACACCACGGCAATCTTGACGAACAGCAACAGCCAGTAGCCGCCAGTGATGTTGCCTTTGAACAGGCCGCCGACGATGGCCAGCACGAGCAGGGTGAGCGTGTCGGTGATGGCCGTTGCGCCCACGGCGATGGTCACACTGCGCTGCTGCGACAGCCCGTAGCGCAGTATTGTGGGGTAGGCTATGAGCGTGTGCGAGGCGTACATGCTGGCGAGGAGCACTGATGTCACGATGTTATAGTGCAGGATGGCCCTGTTCAGGACGAAGCCCATCGACATCGGGATTACGAACGCCATGATGCCGTGGGTGAACGTGCGCACGCGGTTCTTCCGGAAGTCGCCCATGTTCATCTCCAGGCCGGCGAGGAACATTATGTAATACAGTCCCACGTGGCCGAAAAGCACCATCGAGCGGTCGTTGGCGAGGATGTTGAAGCCATGCGGCCCCACGGCGACGCCCGCCAAGACCATGCCCACGATGTGCGGGATGCGCAGCTTGCCCATGATGATTGGCGCGAGCAGTATGATGACCAGCACAACGAAGAAAGTCAGCGTAGGGTCGGCAATGGGGAAAAACTGCGGCAGTTCCGGCATTGGGCGTTTAATGTTAGTTTGTTATTTTGTATGCAAAGGTGCGAAAAAAATATCAAAAACGGGGGCTTTCGGTGTAAAAGTTGTACTTTTGTAGCCGAAACGTCAATAAGGATTCAAGTTATAACAGATGAAAGCTGCAATAGTAGGTGTTAGCGGGGCGGTGGGCCAGGAGTTCCTGCGCGTCCTTGAAGAGCGTAAGTTTCCGGCCGATGAGCTGGCTTTGTTTGGCTCTGAGCGGAGTGCAGGGCACAAGTATTCGTTCCGTGGCAAGGAGTACGAAGTGAAGCTGTTGCGCCACGGCGACGACTTCCGTGGCATCGACGTGGCCTTCACTTCCGCCGGGGCGGGCACGGCAAAGGAGTTCGCCGAGGACATCACGCGCTACGGGGCGGTGATGATCGACAATTCAAGTGCATTCCGAATGGACGACGATGTGCCTCTGGTGGTGCCGGAGTGCAACGCCGCCGACGCGCTCAACCGCCCGCGCGGCATCATAGCCAACCCCAACTGCACCACTATTATGATGGTGGTGGCTCTCCAGCCGATAGAGAAATTGAGCCACATCCGCCGCATTCACATCGCCAGCTACCAGAGCGCGAGCGGGGCAGGGGCGGCGGCGATGGCCGAACTTGAACAGCAATACAAGGACATCATGGAGGGACGGCCCGTCACCGTGAGCAAGTTCCCACACCAGTTGGCCTACAACGTGATACCGCAGGTGGACGTGTTCCAGCCCAACGGATACACCAAGGAGGAGATGAAGATGTTCAACGAGACGCGCAAGATAATGCACAGCGACGTGCGTTGCTCCGCCATGTGCGTGCGTGTGTCGGCTCTCCGCGCCCACTCCGAGTCGGTGTGGGTGGAGACGGAACGCCCGCTCGAACTCGACGAGGTGCGCGAGGCTCTCGCCGCCGCCCCCGGAGTGACGCTCTGCGACGACCCGTCGACGCTCACCTATCCCATGCCAATCGACACGGCGGGCAGGGACGACGTTTACGTGGGACGCTTGCGCAAGGACTTGGCCGACGACAACGGACTGACGTTCTGGCTCTCTTCCGACCAGATTCGCAAGGGCGCGGCTCTCAACGCAGTGCAGATTGCCGAATGGCTCATTGAGAACGGCGACCTGAAATAGGCTCTGTCAACAGTTAGAATAAGGCGCACCGCGCCCCGGACCGCACTTCGCGGAAGCCGGGGCGCGGTGTGTCGTTGTTGCAGGGGTGCGCCGTTTGCGCCGTCAGCCATAAGCCATTGCGCCGCCAACACAAAAGGAAACGGCGTGTGAACATGCCTTGCAGCTTTGTTCACACGCCGTTTTCCGTTGCCGGTTAAGCCCCGGCGGGCTGTCTCTTTTTCTTATTTGCGCAGGCCGAGAGCCTTGATGATGGCGCGGTAGCGCTCAATGTCGTTGTCGTAGAGATACTTCAGCAAGGCGCGACGCTTGCCCACGAGCATCGTCAGCGAGCGTTTTGTGCAGTAGTCCTTGTGGTTGTTCTTCAGGTGCTCGGTGAGGTGCTTGATGCGATAAGTGAACAGAGCGATTTGGCTCTCGGGCGACCCGGTGTCGGTGGGCGTCTTGCCATACTGCGTGAAGATTTCCTTCTTCTTGGCTTGATCTAAGTACATTGTTTTTGACTGATTGTTGTTTCACATTACATCCTTCCGATGCCCGCCGCCTCAATCCAAGCGGCAAGCTCCGTCGAATGCATCGGATTTTCCGAAATTGCGGGTGCAAAGGTAATCATTTTCAGGCGGATTTGCCGCGC
>CAZURD010000091.1:5789-8282 GCA_964623445.1 uncultured Prevotella sp.
TGCAATACCTGCCTCGTTGGCCTCCAATTAATGCCTTATTGCGCGGCAATAACTGCCGTTTCAGACCGCAATATGACGCATACGGGAAAGCGGCGGGCGAGCGGCTGTTTTTAGTTGCACATCTGCAAGTATGGTCAAATGGCTGATATGAATAATTTAATGCTCTCGGGTCGTGTTCATTGTAAATAAATCCTTACCTTTGCAAAAAGCGATGCAGCCGCCAATAACACATTAATATTATACACAACACTAAAGTATGACTATCAGACTGCTTACCTGCGGATTGGCAATGGCCTCGGCCATAGCCTCGTTTGCCCAGGCTCACGTCATGGACGTGAACACAAAGAAAGCCGGGGCTGTAGTTCAGCCCACGATGTATGGGCTTTTCTTTGAAGACATAAACTATGCCGCCGACGGAGGACTCTATGGCGAGCTTGTGAAAAACCGCTCTTTCGAGTTCCCGCAAAGCCTCATGGGATGGCAGGCTTTCGGCACTGTTGAGGTGAAGGACGACGGGCCGTTTGAGCGTTGTCCGCACTATGTGATGCTGTCATACGACGGGCATCCCCACCGCCGCACGGGCCTCGTGAACGAGGGATACTTTGGCATCGGCGTGCAGGAGGGCGAGGAATACCGCTTCTCGGTGTGGGCACGCGCCCCCAAGGGCACGGCCCGCATCCGCGTGCAGCTCATCGACCCCGACACGATGGGCGAGCGGCAGCAATTCGCAGAGGTGAAAGTGGACATCAACGGCACGGAGTGGAAACGCTATGAGGCCGTGATCAAGTCGCCGCGCACCGACAACAAGGCCGCGCTGCGCATCTTCCTCGACGGCAAGAACGCCGTGGCCCTGGAGCACGTGAGCCTCTTCCCCGTCAACACGTTCAAGAACCGCGAGAACGGTATGCGCCGCGACATAGCACAGGCACTGGCCGACATGCACCCCGGCGTGCTGCGCTTCCCCGGCGGCTGCATCGTGGAGGGCGAATGCCTGGAGAACCGCTATCAGTGGAAGAACACCATCGGCCCCGTGGAGAACCGCCCGCTCAACCGCAACCGCTGGGAGTTCACCTTTGAGCACCGCTTCTTCCCGGACTATTTCCAGAGCTACGGACTTGGATTCTTTGAGTTCTTCCAGCTCTCCGAGGACATCGGGGCAGAGCCGCTGCCCGTGCTCAACGTTGGCATGGCCTGCCAATACCAGAACGCCGACGACGAGAGCGCACACGTGCCGCTCGACCAACTCGACCCCTACATACAGGATTGCCTCGACCTGATTGAGTTCGCCAACGGCGACACCACTACCACATGGGGCAAGAAACGCGCCGAGATGGGACACCCCGCACCGTTCAACATGAAGTTCATCGGCGTGGGCAACGAGCAGTGGGGAGAAATGTATTTCAAGCGGCTGGAGAAGTTTGTGGCCGCCATCCGCAAGCAACACCCGGAAATCAAGATAATCGGCACGAGCGGCCCGGACTCCGAGGGCAACAACTTCAACATCGGATGGGAGGACATGAAGCGGCAGAAAGTGGACTTGGTTGACGAGCATTTCTACCGCCCGGAATCGTGGTTCCTCAGCAGCGGACTGCGCTACGACAACTACGACCGCAAAGGCCCGAAGGTGTTTGCCGGCGAATATGCCTGCCACGGAAAGGGAAAGAAGTGGAATCACTACGAGGCTTCACTGCTCGAGGCTGCCTTTATGACCGACTTGGAGCGCAACGCCGACATCGTGCAGATGGCTACATACGCCCCGATGCTTGCCCACGTGGAGGGCTGGCAGTGGCGTCCCGACCTGATATGGTATGACAACGTGAGGATGTTCAAGTCCGTGAGCTACTACGTGCAGCAGATGTATGCCATGAACAAGGGCACGAATGTGCTCACCATGACGATGGACGGACAGCCCATCGCCGGTCAGGAAGGGCAGGACGGACTATTCGCCAGCTCCGTGATTGACAACGAGACGGGCACTGTAATCGTGAAGGTGATAAACACGAGCAAGAGCGAACAGCCTGTGACCATCAACCTGAACGGCATGAAAGGCGAGCGCACGGCGGAGACCATCACGCTGACTTGCACCGAAATGGACGCTGAAAACACGCTCGACGAGCCGGAGAAGATTGTCCCGCAAAACGGCGCTCTCGCCTGCGAAGCCGGCAGCAAGTGTACCGTTATCAGCGACAACATCGCCCCGATGAGCTTCCGTCTCTATAAGGTGAAGAAATAAGCTACGCGGCGCGGGCGTGAAAGTCCGGCGCGAAAGACGCAAAAAGGGGAATTGCCCGAACCTTGTTTCGGCAATTCCCCTTTCTCGTTCGGATTGGCCATCAGGCCGCGTGGCATCCACGTTTATGCCTGTCTGCAAGAACAAAGCGGAGCAGGGCGGGATTCACGCCTGCGCCATCGGCATGGAGAGCGGCCTCCCGCGCGTGCGTTCAGAGGTCGTTCTTGTAGATGTTGGCCACAATACCTTGGCACTGCCACTCT
>CAZURD010000092.1:0-8129 GCA_964623445.1 uncultured Prevotella sp.
TTGGGATTCAGTGTGTTGGCACGCCGCAGCGCGCCTTGCCCGGGATTGCCCCGTTATCCGTAGATGATCTTGCCGTTCTCGTCCTCGTAGGGCGTGAGATCCTTGGCATACTGGTTCATTGCCCGCAGGCTCATGCCCATCGAGGAGAAGCCTCCGTCGTGGTAGAGCGTCTGCATGGTGACCTTTCGCGTGAGGTCGGAGAAGAGCGTAACGCAGTAGTCGGCGCAATCGTCGGCGGTGGCGTTGCCCAGCGGCGACATCTTGTTGGCGAAGTCCATGAGGTTGTCCATGTCCTTGATGCCCTTGCCGGCCGTGGTCGGCGTGGGCGACTGCGATATGGTGTTGATGCGCACTCCCTTTTCGCGCCCGTAGATATATCCGAAGCTGCGCGCGATGCTTTCAAGCATACTCTTGGCATCCGCCATGTCGTTGTAGCCGAAGAACGTGCGCTGCGAGGCCACGTAGGTGAGCGCGACGACGGAGCCTCCCTCCGCGATTGCGTCCATCTTCTTGGCCACTTGCAGCATCTTGTGGAACGAGATGGCCGAGATGTCGAGCGTCTTTTGCAGGTAGTTGTAGTCGAGGTCGTCGTAGGTGCGGTGCTTCCTGACGTTTGGGCTCATGCCGATGGAGTGGAGCACGAAGTCCACCTGTCCCCCGAGGAGCTTCATCGACTCCTCGAACACGTTGTGCAGTTCGTCCACGCTCGTGGCATCTGCGGCGATGACGGGTGCGCCGAGGCGTTCAGAAAGCTCGTTGAGCGTGCCCATGCGCAGGGCCATCGCCGTGTTGCTGAGCGTCAGGGAAGCTCCCTCCTCGGCAGCCCTCTCGGCCACCTTCCACGCTATGGAGTCCGCGTTGAGCGCGCCGAAGATGATGCCGCGCTTGCCTTTCAGTAAGTTGTGAGTCATTGTCTTTGCTTCTTTGGTGAATGTTATTGGCGACAAAAGTACGTCTTTTTTGCGACAATGGCAAATTTTTCGACGCACGCCCCCTGCGCCGTGCCCCTTTTGCGCGCAAGGCATTGCCCCTTTCGGGCTTTTTGATTAGAAACTGCTTTGAATTTATCGTGCGATGATTTGGGATGAGTTTTTGAGACAGTTTCGCTTACGTGATGAGGAAGATAGCGGGCTATCTGACGAAGCACGGGAGCGGAAATGGCCAAAAAATCACCCAAAACACGCACGAAAGCGGAAACACAAAGCCAATAAAAAAACTTTCTTGAAGAAATTCAAAACAGTTTCTTAATTTTGTAAGCGACATCAACCCTTAAAACACAACCCAACATGCAGACACAATACACGCCCTCCCCGTCGCGGTATGAGGGCATGGAGTATGCCCGTTGCGGGCGCAGCGGCGTGCTGCTGCCCAAGGTGAGCCTCGGCCTCTGGCACAACTTCGGGGGCACGGACGACTACGGGCTGAGCCGCGCCATAGTGCTGCGGGCGTTCGACCTCGGCATCACGCACCTCGACCTCGCCAACAACTACGGCCCGCCCTACGGCTCGGCGGAACTTACTTTCGGCCGCATCATGCGGGAAGACCTGCGCCCGTGGCGCGACGAACTGTTCATAAGCACCAAGGCGGGATACGACATGTGGCCCGGCCCCTACGGCAACTGGGGCTCGCGGAAGTATCTAATGGCCAGCCTCGACCAAAGCCTGCGCCGCATGGGGCTTGACTATGTGGACCTGTTCTACATCCACCGCTACGACCCCGAGACCCCGCTGGAGGAGACGCTCCAGACCCTTGTCGACATAGTGCGCTCGGGAAAAGCTCTCTATGTGGGCATATCGCGCTGGCCAATCGACGCGCTGCGCACCGCCATCAGCTACCTGCGCGGGCGCGACGTGCCGCCGCTCATCTACCAAGGCCGTCTGAACATGCTCGACCAAGCCCCGCTCGAAGAGGGCATCACCGCCCTGTGCCACGACGAGGGCGTGGGCTTCATCTCCTTCTCGCCGCTCGCGCAAGGCCTGCTCACCGACCGCTACCTCAACGGAATACCCGAGGGCAGCCGCATGACGCGCGGCAGGTATCTCAAGAGCGACGTGCTTACGCCTGAACTGCTCGAACGTCTGCGCTCGCTAAACGCCGAGGCAACGCAACAGGGCATGACGCTCGCCGAGATGGCCATCGACTGGATTCTCCGCCAGCGCGGCATAACGTCGGTGCTCATCGGCGCAAGCAGCGTGGAACAGCTTGAACGCAACGTGGCCGGAGCAATACGCAGTCGCTGACCTTGGGAATAATTCTTTTTTGGGTGAAAAGCCGGAAAGCCGCCCTTGATTTGTAATCCCCAATCGTCCGTCAGGCCACTTGACGGACGATTGGGGAAAATGTGTTGGGGCAAATGTCCCTATGGATGCCCCCAACCCATTACTGTATGGCTTTCCAATAAGCAATCATTTCTGCAAGTCGTTGAGCCGCTTGTAGTGCCCGTCCAGGGCTATCAGTTCCTCGTGCGTGCCCCGTTCAACGATTTGTCCCTCACTTATGACGCATATTTCGTCGGCACTCCTTATCGTGGAGAGGCGGTGGGCGATGGCTATTGTCGTGCGCGTCTTCATCAGCCGCTCCAGCGCGTCCTGCACGAGGCGTTCGCTCTCGGTGTCGAGTGCCGATGTCGCCTCGTCGAGGATGAGTATCGGCGGGTTCTTCAGTATGGCCCGGGCGATGCTCACGCGCTGCCGCTGCCCGCCGGAGAGGCGGCTTCCACGGTCGCCGATGTTGGTGTCGAAGCCATTCTCCGTGGCCATGATGAAGTCGTAGGCGTTGGCAATCCGCGCCGCCTCGGCCACCTGCTCGTCGGTCGCGCTGTCCACGCCGAAGGCGATGTTGTTGCGGAACGAGTCGTTGAAGAGTATGGCCTCCTGGTTCACGTTGCCTATGAGCTGGCGCAAGTCGTGTATCCCGAGGTCTTTCACGTTCACCCCGTCGATGAGCACTTCGCCCTCCTGCACGTCGTAGTAGCGCGGGATGAGATCCACGAGCGTAGACTTTCCGCCGCCGCTCTGCCCCACGAGAGCCACCGTCTTGCCTTTCTCTATGGTGAGGTTGATGTGGCGCAGCACCCAATCCTTGCCGTAGCGGAACGACACGTCGCGGAACTCTATGCTGTGCTCGAAACTGCTTATGTGGGTCGGCTCGGGCTTTTCGCGTATGGTGTCCTCGGCTTTCAGAATCTTGTCGATGCGCTCCATCGAGGCCAGTCCTTTCGGAATGTTGTACCCCGCCTTTGAAAACTCCTTCAGTGGGTTGATGATGCTGTAGAGAATCACGAGGTAGTAGATGAACGTCGGGCCGGAGAGCGTGCTGTTGTTGAGCACGAGCATACCGCCGAACCAAAGCACGATGACAATCATCACAGTGCCAAGGAACTCGCTCATCGGGTGGGCGAGCTGCTGGCGGCGGTTCACCCGCATCACGCTCTCGCGCTGCATGTCGTTGATGCGCCTGAAGCGGTCGTTCATTTTCTGCTCCGCGCAAAAGGCCTTGATTATGCGCAGGCCGCCAAGGGTTTCCTCCACCTGGCTCATCGTGTCGCTCCAAAGCTCCTGCGCCTTTCTCGAGTTCTGCTTGAGCTTGCGCCCCAAGTTGCCCATCACCCAGCCCATTAACGGCACTATGGCAAGCGTGAAGAGCGTCAGCTGCCAGCTTATGAACACGAGCGTGGAGAAATAGGCTATGATGAGTATCGGATTCTTCAGCAACATGTCGAGCGACGACATTATTGAGCTTTCCACCTCGTTGACGTCTCCCGTCATTCGCGCTATGATGTCGCCCTTGCGCTCGTCTGTGAAGAATCCGAGCGGCAGCGAAGTGATTTTCCGGTAGAGGCTGTTGCGCAGGTCGCGCACCACGCCGGTGCGCATAGGGATGACCGATGCGGAGGAGAGGAAGTAGCAACCGGTCTTCAGGAACGTGGCAAAGGCGAGGAAAAGGCCGATGCTGAGCAGCGTCGTCGTGGCCCCGGTGCGCTCGATGAGTCCGTTGACCAAATAGTTCATGTTGTTCGTCAGCACGTCTTTCAGGTTGCCATCGCCAAGTGCCATCATTGCCGTGGCATCCACGGCATCGTCGGTCTTGAAAAGAATCTGGAGGATGGGGATTAGCGCGGCGAAAGAAAAGATGTTGAGCACGGCACTCAATATGTTGAACACGACAGACTGCACGATGTTCTTGCGGTATGGCCAGAGATACTGGCGCATCACCTTCAGGAACTCCCTCATGGCCTGTCCTCCCCGCCGTTAGAGCCTGCGGCCTTGCCGAACAGCGTGGCCGACGTGCTTCCCGTGATTTCCACCTCCACCACGTCGCCCGCCTTCAGCGTGCCTTTCGGCAGCACCACCATCTTGTTTTGCTCCGTGCGGCCGCACACTTGGTCGGCCGACCGCTTACTGCGCCCCTCAACGAGCACCTCGAAATGTCGACCAACGTCGGCGCGGTTGGCCTGCGCCGACATCTCCGTCTGAAGCTCAATCAGCTCCTGTAGGCGCGCGAGCTTCACCTCCTCGGGCACGTCGTCGGGCAGATGGCGCGCCGCGTAGGTGCCCGGCCGCTCGCTGTACTTGAACATGAAGGCTGTGTCGAAGCCCACTTGGCGCACGAGCGAGAGCGTCTGCCGGTGGTCGTCGTCGGTCTCTCCGTGGTAGCCCACGAAGATGTCGGTGGTCAGTCCGCAATCGGGCACGATGCGGCGGATGGCCTCCACGCGGCCGAGATACCACTCGCGGGTGTACTTCCGGTTCATCGCGCGCAGCACGTTGTCGCTCCCGCTCTGCACGGGCAGGTGGATATGGCGGCACACGTTCGGCTCTTCGGCGATGGCGCGGAGCGTCTCGTCGCTCATGTCCTTGGGGTGCGACGTGGTGAAACGCACGCGCATCTCCGGCACTGCGTGCGCCACCATGCGCAGCAGAGCCGGGAAGTCTGTCCCGCCGTGGCTGTAGGAGTTGACGTTTTGCCCCAGGAGGGTCACCTCGCGAAAGCCCCTCTCTCTGAGGTCGGCCACCTCGCGCAGTATGCTCTCAGGCGAACGGCTCCGCTCCCGCCCCCGCGTGTAGGGCACGATGCAGTAGTGGCAGAAGTTGTTGCAGCCTCGCGTGATGCTCACGAAGCCCCCTATGCGCTGCCGCCCGAGGCGCAGCGGGCTAACGGTGTCGTAGGTCTCGGCGGGCGAAAGCTCCACGTCGATGGCCTTGTGGCCCAGCTCCGCCTCTGCCACGAGCTGCGGCAGGGACATGTATGCGTCAGGGCCGGCCACGAGGTCTGCGCCGTGTTGCTCCAGGAGTTCCTCCTTCCGGCGTTCCGCCATGCAGCCTATCACGCCGACTATCGCGCCGCGCCCGTTGCGGCGGCGGAGCGGCTGGAGTGCCTCCAGCCTCCGCAGCACGCGCTGTTCGGCGTTGTCGCGCACGGCACAGGTGTTGAGCAGCACTGCGTCGGCACTCTCCGCGTCGTCGCAGGGCTCATAGCCCGCCGACTGCATCACGGCCGCCACCACCTCCGAGTCGGCCACGTTCATCTGGCACCCGTATGTCTCGATGTATAGTTTCTTCATCTGTGTAATACAGTTTCTTGCGCGCAGCGTCTCAGGCAGGCTCATGCCTGCGTGTCGGCGAGCAGCCTTTCGGCCATTGCGCGCCCGAGTGCCTCGCATTGGGCCTGCGTCTCTTCGTTGACACTCTGGCGTATCTCCACGGGCGTTCCCACGGCCTCGAAGTGCAGGCGGGTGTCGTTCCACTCCCTGATGCGGTCGGCGGCCTTGCCTGCCCAGGCATAAGAGCCGAACCAGCCGATGCAGTGGTGCTTGATGTCCTTGCCCGCAAGCTCCGACAGCAGCACGTCCATTTCGTGGTAAAGCCCGGCGTTGTAGGTGGGCGCGCCCACGATGAGGCCCTTGTAGCGGAACACGTCGCGTATTATATAAGAGTGGTGTGTCTTCGAGACGTTGTACATCACGATGTCCTTCAGGCCCGCCTCACTGGCGGCGCGCGCCACGAACTCCGCCGCGCGTTCGGTGTTGCCGTACATCGTCCCGTAGCAGATGACAAGCCCGGGCGACGTCTCGTAGCGGCTCATGCGGTCGTAGAGGCCGACGACGCGGGCGGCGTGCTCGTGCCACACGGGGCCGTGCGTGGAGCAGATGTAGTCAAGCTGCAAGCCCGCGAGCTTCTTCAGGGCGTTTTGCACGGGCGTGCCGTACTTGCCGACGATGTTTGAATAGTAGCGCACCATTTCGAGCCAGAACTCGTCGCAGTTTATCCGGGAGTCCAACAGTCCGCCGTTGAGCGCGCCGAAGCAACCAAAGGCATCGCCCGAGAAGAGCACCTTCGACTGCGCGTCGATGGTCACCATCGTCTCCGGCCAGTGTACCATCGGTGTCAGGGCGAACGTAAGCTCGCGCGAGCCGAGCGAGAGGCGGTCGCCGTCGCGCACTTCGAGCGTGCCGTCGCCTATGCCGTAGAACCCTTGCATCATGGCGAACGTCTTCTTGTTGCCGACGATTGTCACGTTGGGATAGTACTTGCGCAAGAGTGCTATGGAGCCGCTGTGGTCTGGCTCCATGTGGTTTATCACGAGATAGTCCACCGGCCTGTCGCCTATCACGAGCCTGATGTTCTCGATGAACGGCAGGAAGAAGTCGGCTTCCACGGTGTCCACGAGGCACACCTTCTCGTCTACGATGAGGTAGGAGTTGTACGACACGCCGTTGGGCAGCGGCCACAGTCCCTCGAAGAGATCCTTGTTGCGGTCGTTCACGCCCACGTAAAAAATCTTGTTTGTTATCTCTTGCATTGCTTTTCGCTTTTTCCGAATGTCTTATCCTTGTCTTTTTGTCCTCAATTGGCATTGCCGAGCCGCGCCCTCATCTCTGCGGCGAAGTCGGCGGCTATGTAGTTGTCGATGCTGCGGCAGCAGTTGGCGGCGAACATCTGTGCGCACGCCACCACCTTGTCCCACTGCTCTTCGGTCAGCCCCGCCTCGAGGTCGGCGCGCCTTATGCCGTTGCTTATCAGCCCGTAGACGAATCCCGCGTTGAAGTTGTCGCCTGCACCGATGGTGCTCACCGTCTCCGTCTGCTCCACGGCGTACTCCTTCGCCACTCCGTTCTCCGCCCTGAGCGCCACCGGGCCGTCGCCCTGCGTGCAGATGAACCGCTGGCAGTAGAACGCAATCTCGCTGCGGTAGACGGCGTGCGGGTCGCGCTTGTTGTACATCACCTCAAAGTCGTCGGAGCTTCCGCGCACTATGTCGGCATACTCCAGGTTCTCGAGTATGTTCGGCGTGAGCCTCATCACCTCGCTCTTGTGCGAAGAACGGAAGTTCACGTCGTAGTAAATGATTGCGCCCCGGCTGCGGGCGTACTCTATCAAGCCCACCACCTGCGGCCTGATGGCGGGGTTCACGGCGTAGTAGGAGCCGAATATCACCACGTCGTCGCGCTCCACGTCGGGGTAGGTGAAGTCGAGCTGGTCGCGCGGGTGGTCCTTGTAGAATATGTATTCCGCGCTGTTGTGCTCGTCGAGGAACGCCAGTGAGAGCGGCGACTTGCTTCCCGGGAACACGTTCACGTTGTCGGCGTTCACCCCGTTCTGCTTTAGGAAGTCGATTATCCTGCGCCCCACGCGGTCGTTGCCGGCCTCGCTGATGAACGTCGTGCCCACCCCGGCGCGGGCGAGCGATATGATGGCGTTGAACACTGAACCTCCCGGCACCGCGCTCACGGGCTGGTCGCCCCTGAAGATTATGTCGAGCACGGTTTCTCCTATGCCTATTACTTTTCTCATAGTTGCCTGATTTTTTTGCGGCTGCGGCCTCCTTCTACGACAGCGCATGGCAGCCGCGCCGCTCTTCGGAGTGCAAATATCCGAAATTTTTGGCAATTATCAATTCTCATACCTTATTATTTAACCCAAATCGGTCATTAGACCGCTATTACGCCGAGAACGGTCTTCCCTTGAACTCTTCGTCTGCTTCCGCGCTCCTGACGGCATCTTGCCCTGCTTGCGGATATGCAACTAAAAGCAGCCGCCTGGCCGCCGTTTTCCCGTATGCGTCATATTGCGGGCTGAAACGGCATTAATTGCCTTGCAACGAGGCATTAATTGGAGGCCAACGAGGCA
>CAZURD010000093.1:0-8119 GCA_964623445.1 uncultured Prevotella sp.
AAAGTTATTGCATAATTGGCTTAGTGCAAAAACATTTGCGCTAAAAAAGTGCGCCCCACCGGTTGCACGCTGAACTCAAACTGCCGTAAAACCGTCCAAAACGTCAAGGGCAGGCATCGCGCGATGCCTGCCCTTGACGTTTTGGACGTTGCGGAGTGCCGTGTGGCCTTGCCCGTCAGTCGTCGTAGTGCGTATCGAGATATGTCACGTGCGTGACGAGGTACTCTTCCACGCCGTGCTTGCCGTCAGCACCGCCGATGCCGCTCTTCTTCACGCCTGCATGGAAGCCTTGCATGGCCTCGAAATGCTCGCGGTTGACGTATGTTTCGCCGAACTCAAGCTCGCGGCAGACCTTCGCCGCCGTATCAATGTCCTTGGTGAACACCGACGATGCTAGGCCATACTCCACGTCGTTGGCCCACGCAATCACTTGATCTATGTTGTCAAATTCCACGATTGGCAGCACGGGGCCGAACGTTTCCTCATGCACTATGTCCATGTCCTGAGTGCAATTGTCGAGCAACGTGGCTGCATAGAAATATCCCTTGTCGCCGACGCGGTGGCCGCCGCACAGCACTTTCGCGCCCTGCTCAATGGCGTGCTTCACCTTTTGCTCCACGCTCTCCAAGGCGCGGGCCTCCACCAGCGGCCCCATGTCGACGCTGTGATCCTTGCATGGGTCGCCAACTTTCACGGCCTCGAACTTGCGTTGGAGCATTTCGGTGAACGTTTTCTTTATGTCCTTGTGTACGTAGACGCGCTCGGCGTTGTTGCATATTTGCCCGTTGTTGCCGATGCGGCTGTCAATCACCCATTGAGCGGCGGCCTCAAGGTCGGCATCTGGGAACACGATGGCTGGGGCTTTGCCGCCCAGTTCGAGCGACACCTTAGTTATATTGTTGGCTGCCGCCTTCATTATGCTCTCGCCGGCGCCCACACTTCCCGTCACGCTCACGATGCCAATCTTCGGGCTTCCGGCCATGGCGTTGCCGATTACGCTGCCCCGTCCCGTGACGATGTTAATCACACCGGCGGGCAGTCCGCTCTCGTCCACGACCTTGGCGAACTCCGTGCAGTTCTCGGGGGTTATCTGTGAGGGCTTGATTACTATGGTGCAACCGGCTATCAGGGCTGCGCCGGCCTTGCGTGCGATGAGGAAGAAGGGGAAGTTCCAAGGCAGGATGCCGGCAACGACACCGATTGGACGCTTCGTCAGGATGATGGTCTCGCCCCGGCGGTCGCTCGGAATCACTTCGCCCTCAATGTGGCGGGCGAACGATGCCATATAGTCGAAGTAGTCGGCGGTCACGTCCACCTCCGTCGTGGCCCATGCGAGGGTCTTTCCTTGCTCACGCATTATGATGTCGATGAACTCCTGACGGCGTTTGCGGATGCCCTCCGCCATTTTCCTGAGGTATCCCGCACGCTCTATTGCGGGTGTCTTTGCCCATGCCTTCTGTGCTGCGAGTGCTGCGTCGAGAGCCTCGTCAACGTCCTCGACAGTGCCTTCGGGCTGGCGGCTGATCACTTCTTCGGTGGAAGGATTCAACACATCGATCCACTTTCCAGACCGGCTTTCAACGAATTTGCCGTTGATGTACATTTTAAGCTCTTTCATGTCTTCGCGTTGTTTTAGGTATATTTTCAGTGGTTTGGCCTGTGGGAATCCGCCAAGGAAGCATCTAAAGGAGAGAGGCCATTTGGGTTTGGCTGCGCTTCTTTCGCGGTTTCCCGTAGCAACGCAAAAGTAAAGAAAAAAGGGCGAGACTGCCGCCATCGCCCTTGTTTTTTAGGATAATTTTAGTGGAAAATGAGTTTTTTAGAGCGGTTTCGTCGCCTTGGCTATCCTTTGTGGGTCATTATGTCGAGCACCATGTTGTCCGTTGAGGCCATAGCATCGGCTCCTATCGCAGTGAGGTTGTGTATGCTGCGATCCACGTCGTCGTCGATTATGCCCTCGGCACTGCTCACGCACTTTCCCTCCATTGAGAGTAGGGCGGATAGTATGGCCGTCGATACGCCGGAGGATATTTTCAGTGAGCAGCTCGGCTTAGCCCCGTCGCATATCATTCCGGTGATGTTTGCAATCATGTTCTTCACCGAATGGCACACGTGTTCGTAGTCGCCGCCCATGAGATAGGTGATGCCGCAGCTGCTTCCGATTGAGGCCACCACGCATCCGCAGAGCGCGGAGAGCTTGCCGAGGCTCTGCTTGATGTAGATGGCGGTGAGATGGCTCAGCGTCAGGGCGCGAATCAGCTCCTCCTCAGTGTTCTCGTTCTCCTCGGCATATACGGCAACGGGGTTGGTGGCGCATATACCTTGGTTCCCGCTCCCGCTGTTGCTCATCACGGGAATCATCGCCCCGCCCATGCGGGCATCGCAGGCAGAGGCCGTCCGGGCAATGATTTTGGAGAAGATGGTCTTCCCGAAGATTCCCTGGCTCAACGGGCGGTCGATCGTTTTGCCGAGGTTGTGGCCGTAGTTGCCCTTTATCGCCTCTGCCGCCGCGCCCATGTTGTAGTCCTTTGCGGCCATGATGAAACTGATTTCGTCCGTTGGCGCGGTTGTGGCGAAGTCGTAGACGGTGCGCATGTCGAGCCTTATGTCGTCCTCGTCGTCGCACGCGCCGCTTGGCTTGCGCCTGTCCACGAGTGCCTGTCCGTCTTTCTCCACGTAGACGATGTTGGTGTGCGAGCCTGCGATTACCACCTTGGCGGAGCTGCCGGCAGCCCTGCACTCCACCTCTATATATAGTTTGTCGCAGTCGCCAGTCTTCAGGTGTATTTTCGTGCGCTTTTCGGCGACGAACCTCTTGCCGTCTTCAAGGGCTTCGGGCGTTAGGTCTTTGAGCACTTCAAGCTGGTAGTCGGACTTCCCTATGAGTGCGCCGAGGGCGATGGCAATGGGCAGTCCCACCAAGCCAGTCCCCGGGATGCCCACCCCCATGGCGTTTTTCAGTATGTTCGCACTGAGGCTTGCGTCGATGGCTTCAGGCTTCTGCCCGAGCGTTTCGGTGGCCTTGGCGGTGCAGAGAGCCACGGCTATCGGCTCCGTGCAGCCCATTGCCGGCACCACTTCGCGCTTCATTAGCGCGATGATGCGGTCGCGTGTCTGCTTGTCGGGCATGGCCTACTTCTGTTTTTTGTAGTTGTTGAGACCTTTTTTGAGGAAGTCCACGTACTCCGCGATGTCCTCGTCGTAGGAGCGGCTGCCGTTGAGCGGGTGGCCGTTGTTGTCGAGCAGCACGTAGAAAGGCTGCGTGTTGGCCCCCACTTTCATGCGTTGCAGGTAGCTCCACTTGTCGCCGACGGTGCGCAGCGTGCGCTTCTGCCCGTTCTCCTCCACCTGAATGGGTTCTGGAAGCGGTGTCTTGTCGTCCACGTAGAGCGATATTAGCACATAGTCGTTGGTCAGGATGTCGGCCACTTCGGGGTCGGTCCAGACGGCGGCCTCCATCTTCCGGCAGTTCACGCAGCCGAAGCCGGTGAAGTCTACCATGACGGGCTTGCCCTCGGCGCGTGCCGCCGCCATGCCAAGGTCATAGTCGGTGTATTTCGCCTCCACCGATTTCTCCTGCATTTTGAAGTCTTGCGTGTTCATGGGCGGTGCGAAGGCGCTGATGGCTTTCAGCGGTGCGCCCCACAGTCCCGGTACCATGTAGATGGCGAATGCCAGCGACAGCATGGCCAGGAAGAACTGCGGCACGTTGGTGCGCCGCTCCGGCTCGTCGTGCGGGAACTTCAGCCAGCCGAGCAGGTAGATGCCGAGCAGGCCGAAAATCACTATCCACAGGGCCACGAACACCTCGCGGTCGAGTATGTGCCAGCCATAAGCGAGGTCGGCCACCGACAGGAATTTCAGGGCGAAAGCCAGTTCGATGAATCCCAGCACCACCTTCACCACGTTCATCCAGCCGCCCGACTTCGGGGCAGACTTCAGCAGGCTGGGGAACATTGCGAACAGCGTGAACGGTATGGCCAAGGCTATTGCGAAGCCGAGCATACCGAGAGTGGGGCCTACGATGCTGCCCTGCGTGGACACGGCCACGAGCAGGAAGCCTATGATTGGGCCTGTGCAGGAGAACGAAACGAGCGTCAGCGTGAACGCCATGAGGAAGATTGAGAGCAGGCCGCTCGTGTTCTCCGACTTCTGGTCAATCTTGTTGCTCCACGATGAGGGCAGCGTCAGCTCGAACGCCCCGAAGAACGAGGCTGCGAAGACCACGAGCAGTAGGCAGAAGAAGATGTTGAACACGGCGTTGGTGGACAGCGCGTTGAGTGCGCTCGCGCCGAAGAGCAGCGTCACCACGAGGCCGAGCAGCACGTAGATCACCACTATCGACACGCCGTAGGTGACGGCCTCGCGCACGGCCTTGCCCCTGTCCTTGTTGCGTTTGAGGAAGAAGCTCACCGTCATGGGTATGATGGGCCACACGCACGGGGTGAGCAGGGCGAGGAATCCGCCCACAAGTCCGGCTATGAAGATGTAGAGCAGCGAGCTGTTTTGCGTGCTCTCGTCGTAGGCGTTCAGCTCGTCTATCACCGGTGTCCACAGTCCGTCGGCGGCAGAGGGCGCAGCCACGGCGGCAGCTGTAGCCGTGCTGTCGACGTTCTCGGCAGGCGCAGTGTCGGCCTCTGCGGGCTGTCCTGCGTCGTCGGCCTTGGCTGTCCCGCTTGTCACGGCTGTCTCTTTGATGGCATAGGCAGCCTTTCCGGCGACGGCGGCAACAGCCTTGCCACTGGCCGCGAACGGCACTTGCGTTGGCGGCAGGCACATCTCGTCGTTGCACGCGCCATATTCAAGGTAGCAGTCGATGTCGTAGTCGGAGGCGGTGAACTTCACTCTCTGCACGAACGATGCGCTGCCCTCGAAGAAGCGCAGCTCCATGCCGAACATGTCGTCGTATTGCTTCACCTCGTTGCCCCTTGGCGTGAGCTTTCCCACGAGGGTCGCGCCCTCCAGCTTGTTCACGTAGAACGTAGCCGAGATAGGGCCGTCCTGCCCCAGTTCGGTGGAGTAGAGGTGCCAGCCTTTGTCGATTGTGGCCGAGAACACTATCTCCGCTTCGCCGCCGCCAAGCTCCTTCATTTCCGACTTGAAATGCACAGGCTCGAATATCTGTGCGTGTGCGCACAGCGTCACAGCCACCAGTGCGATGATGGTAAGAATCTTCTTCATTGCCCTTTTCTTTATATGCAATCCTTAATTTCGTGCTGCAAAGTTAGTGAAAAGCCACAAAACAGCCGCAACACTTTTGGCAAAACGCTTCACAGTCATGGATTTTTGTCCCCAAAGTCCATGTGTGCATAGGCATAGGAGTGGCACTTGTCGGCACACTGCCATGCGCACTTCGCCGCAATGTCGCCGAGCACGTCCGCTGCCGTGCTGCTTGCGACGTGCTGACGAGGCTGGATGCAGGAAATCCTTTGCCGCTGCTGAAATGCAAATTTATAACGCTCCAGAATCGCGTATTTGCGTGCCCGGCGCATCTTGCCCGCAAATACGCGATTTTAGAGCGATTTTGTTAATGTGTTGATTATGAGATATATACATAATATAAGCCCAATAAATCGCTTCAAAAATGCCCTCGCCGCCGCCCAACGGCGCATTAATTGCCGCCCAACGAGGCATTAAATGCAGCGCAATTAGGCACAAAACGCGGCCTGACGAGTGCCTCGTTGGCCGCCCGCACGGGATTCGTGAGCCTCAAAAGGGCGGTTTTTGCCATGTCGGGTTGGCAAAAACGATGTCGGAAAGCCCGCCGCGCCATTTTTCAGGGCATTCACGATTGTAAGGAAAAATTACCGACTTTCTGACGTAACTCGCTGAAAACGCACGTTGGGCAAGGGGCGCAAGAGACGTGCCGACACCCGTCGGGAAGAGCCGCCGCGCCTGCCCCGCGCCGCGCATCATGGCCGACGGCGTGGGGCAGGCAATGTAATGCGTGTACAATTTTCCGTGATTCTTTTAATTTCGCCTACCGGAATAATCTGTACCTTTGCATTGCACAAGACACGAAACGGCCTATGGCGGACACGCATACAGGCCGCACCATAACCCCAAAAGGAGGCAGGCATGGAACAGGAACAGCACATATACATCGACAACATCGACAGTTACAACAGGCTCAACGACTTTGAGACGCACCACCCGCTCGTGGCCGTGGTGGACAACACCGGCACGGTGGACGACGGCCCGCGTGAGCGCACCTACCATTATGGTGTCTACGCTCTCTGGTTGAAGCAGACCTACTGTGGCGACATCACCTACGGGCGGCAGCCATACGACTATCAGGAGGGCACGGTCACGAGCTTCGCGCCGGGGCAGGTGGTACACGTGAAGCTGCGCCCCGACTTCACGCCCAACTCAGTGGGACTGCTCTTCCACCCCGACCTCATACGGGGCACGTCGCTCGGGCACTCCATCGGGCAGTATTCGTTCTTTGAATACTCCTCGCGGGAGGCTCTGCACCTCTCCGAACAGGAAAAGGCTATTTTCCGTGACTGCCTCGAAAAGGTGCGCATGGAGATCGAACGCCCCATCGACCAGCACAGCAAGAAACTCATCTGCCGCAACATCGAACTGCTGCTCGACTACTGTATGCGCTTCTACGACCGCCAGTTCATCACGCGGAAAGTGGCCAACCACGACGTGCTCACGCGCTTCGAGGAAGAGCTTGCCAACTATTTCAGGGGCGACACCGCCGTGCGCAACGGCCTGCCCTCGGTGAGGTTCTTCGCGGAGAAGTGCTTCCTCTCGCCCAACTACTTCGGCGACCTCATCAAGAAGGAGACGGGACGCTCGCCGCAGGAGTACATACAGAGCAAGATAATCGACCTCGCCAAGGAAGAACTGCTGGGCACAAAGAAGACAATAGCAGAGATAGCCTACGGACTCGGCTTCCAATATTCACAGCACTTCAACCGCTACTTCAAGCGCGGGGTGGGCATGACACCCACCGAATACCGCAAGGCCGATGCCTGACGCGCCAACGGCGCAACCACCGCAAAACGACCACCGCCATGGGACACAACCACACCGACACGGCCACGTCTACGGTGTGCCGATGCAACAGGAGCTACGGCACGGAGACGCTGCACCCGCTCGCCAGCGTCATCGGCATCGGAGAAGACGCGCCCCATAAGAGCGTGAGCCTCGACTGCTACGCCGTCTGCCTCGCAGACGGCTTGCCGCATGGCGGGAAGTGTGCCACGTGTCGGTGCGACTACACCGACGCGGCAATGCTCTTTGCCACGCCCGGCAGGACGATTGAGCCGTGGCTGGCGCATGGCGGACGGCTGCTGCTCTTCCACCCGCGCCTGATGGAGTGCGAATGCCTCGCCAAGAAGATGGCCGGCTTCCGCTTCTTCCTTTACGACGAGAGCGAAGCCCTGCTCCTGTCGAGGCAGGAACGGAGACAGGCCGACCGCTGCCTCGACTACATCGACGAGGAACTGCACTGGGGCGTGGACGACTTCAGCTGCGCCCTGCTGTGCAACAAGATTGAACTGCTGCTCAACTACTGCCAAAGATGGCACTGCCGGCAACTCACCCTGCGCCACGACCTCAGCCAAGAGACCGTCTCCCGCCTCACGAGGCGGCTCGACGACTACCTACGGCAGGGGCGCGCCGCAACCGAGGGACTGCCCAAGGCGAGGCTCGTGGCCGAATGGGCACAGCACAGCGCGGCCTACACCGACGATATGCTGCGCCACGAGACGGGCTACTCCACCGATGAATACGTTGCAATGAGGCGCATGGAGGTGGCCAAGCAGACATTGCTCGCCACTCACGACACCTGCGCCGAACTGGCCGCAAGGCTCGGATTCCCGGGCGCGGCGCAGTTCGCAAGGCTCTTCACAATGGCCACCGGATGCACGCCGGACGACTACCGCCTGCGGTAAGAAGCTGTTTTGAATTTATCGTGCGATGATTTGGGATGAGTTTTTGAGGCAGTTTTGCTTCCGTGATGAGGAAGATAGCGGGCTATCTGACGAAGCACGGGAGCAAAAATGACCAAAAAATCGCCCAAACCACGCACGAAAACGGAAGCACAAAGCCAAGAAAAACTTTTTGTAGAAATTCAAAACAGCTTCTAAGAATGCCCCGACGCACA
>CAZURD010000094.1:0-8104 GCA_964623445.1 uncultured Prevotella sp.
AGGGCTTGCATTATCTTGCCAACTTCCATAGCTTAATGATTGTTTTAGTGTTCAACTGGTTTGTGATGGCGAACAGAGACAGTTGTCAATGTGTCAATGTTGCAATACAAAAATAGGAAAAATCGGAGTGTATTCCAAATGAAACGAGGGGATTTTGAGACTTGTAGATAACTTTTTGTCAAATCACGGGCACTTGTTGACGGTGGTGGAGCGATTGCCGGTATAAAGCAAGGCGGTGCATGTGCGCCTCGTTTGCGCGCCACGCACCGCCTATAAAGTTGTGCTTCAGCCTTGGCCTGCTTGCTTTGCGGCTGTGTCCTTATTGCGGCATTATGCTGTCGAGAGCCTGCCGCAGGTCGTCGATGATGTCGTCAGCGTCTTCTATTCCCACCGACAGGCGGATGAAGTCGGGGGCTATTCCGACCTCGCGCAGTTGCTCGTCGGAGAGCTGTCGATGGGTGTGGCTGGCGGGATGGAGCACGCAAGTGCGTGCGTCGGCCACGTGGGTGGCGATGGTCACGAGCTTGAGGGCATCCATGAACTTGATTGCCGTGTCGCGGTCGCCTTTCAGTCCCAGTGCAACCACGCCGCAACTGCCGTTCGGGAGATATTTCTTTGCCAGTTCGTGGCTTGCGTCGCCCTCCAGTCCGGGATAGGTCACCCATGCCACGCGCTTGTCGGCGGCAAGGAATTCGGCCACTTTCTGCGCGTTGGCACAGTGCTGCCGCATTCTGAGGTGGAGCGTTTGCAGACCTATGTTGAGCAGGTAGGCGTTCATTGGGGCAGGCGCAGAACCGAGATCGCGCATCAGTTGCGCCACGAGCTTGGTTGTATAGGCCATCTTTCCGAACGCCTTGGCATACACGAGGCCATGATACGACTCGTCGGGCAGGCACAGCCCGGGATAGCGTTCGGCGTTTGCCATCCAGTCGAAGTTTCCGCTGTCCACCACGCAGCCGCTCACTTGCATGGCGTGGCCGTCCATATATTTTGTGGTGGAGTGCGTAACGATGTCCGCTCCCCACTCAAACGGGCGGCAGTTGATGGGCGTAGCAAACGAGTTGTCTATGATGAGGGGCACTCCGTGGGCGTGGGCGATGCCCGCAAAGCGTTCGATGTCGAGCACCTTGCAGCTCGGGTTGGATATTGTTTCGCCGAAGAGAGCCTTGGTGTTTGGCCTGAAAGCCTTTTCAATCTCTTCGTTGCTGGCTTCGGGGTTTACGAATGTGCAGTCGATTCCGAGTTTCTTCAGCGTCACGCCGAACAGGTTGTACGTGCCGCCGTATATCTCGTTGGAGGCCACTATGTGGTCGCCCGCCTCGCAGATGTTGAACACCGCGTAGAAGTTGGCAGCCTGTCCCGAAGATGTCAGCACTGCTCCCACGCCGCCTTCGAGTGCGGCAATCTTCGCCGCCACGGCATCGCTGGTCGGGTTTTGTAGCCGAGTGTAGAAATATCCGCTTTTCTTCAGGTCGAAGAGTTGCGCCATTTCGTCGCTGTCGTCATACTTGAACGTTGTGCTTTGCACGATCGGCGGCTCTACAGGCTCGCCGTTTTTTGGTTTCCATCCGGCTCTCACGCAGAGCGTGCCCGGCTTTAGTTCCTTTCCCATTCTTGTGCTGTTGTTAAGCGGAAGCGCAGGCGGCTGGAGTTGGCGGAGCGTCTGTCGCGTCGCATTCCGGCAGTCGTGGCGGGGCGGTCAGCGGCCTTGGCAGATGCAGTCCTTTTCTTGGCCGTCCGCTTCCCGGCGGGCGGCAGGCCGCCGTCCTTCCGTTGGCGCACTGCCAGTTCCGTTCGTTCGCTTCCTTGGTTAATCCTTTCTTATTTATTAATGTGTGTCCAGTGCGGTTTCGTCGGGGCCTATTCCCCATCGTGTTCCTTGCCCCACGCCTCCAGCCTGTCGTATTCCTCTTTAGTGAGGCGCATGAATGAGCCATGCTGCGGGGCTTCCACTCCCACGATGTCCTGTGGCGAATGGAAGTTGCGCAGGTACTTGTCGGCACGGCAGATGCGGTAGCGTTTGGGTCTCGACGAGTATTCTATGTAACCGACGAGCCACGTGGAGTCGCCCGCCAGCTGGAATGCCGACACGCCCTCGCACTTCTTCTTGCCCTCGAAGTCAACGTAGTCGTCATCCACAGGCTCGCTCCACGGCCCGGTAAGCGAGGGCGCAGTGGCCGTGAAGAGGCCGGGCACGCCGCCCTCTTTCTTTATCATCATGTGGTAGAGGCTGTCGCTTTCGAGATAGTTGATGTCTGCATCGATGGTGGCGTAACCCCAGTCGAAGAGCAGGCGCGGCTTTGTGAGCGTGGTGAACGACTCGTCGGCGTAGCTGTAATACATCCTGTCGTATCCCTCTTCGGTGCGGTTGAGCATGGAGTAGTATATGAAATAGCCGCCCTTGCGTCCGTCTGGCCATGTGTAGCTGGCATCCCAGAATATTTGCGGTGCCCACACGCGGTTCACTTTAGAGTAGTCGTTGTAGACATCGGGCGCATCCTTGTCGGAGAAAATGCCAGGCCCCTTGCGGAAGTCGAATGTCGTCGACTCCCACGTGAGCATGTCATCGCTTGTCAGGAGGTTTATGCCGTAGTTGTCCCACACCTTGCTTTTGCCCACGCACATGTCCGTGGTGACCATCAGGTAGCCAGAGTTGTCGTGCTTGCGGCAGATGTATGCGTCGCGCGTGCCGCCCTCGATGAGGGCTTTTTCGGCAGGGTCGAACACGGGTTCTCCGCCCCGCAGGTCGTGGTAGTTGAGTCCGTCGCGGCTTATTGCGTAGGCCGTCCATTCGCCGCGTCCGCTCATGTGGCAGAAGAGGTAGCCGTAGTCGCCCACTTGCGGGTTTTGTGCCGAGGCCGGGGTGAAGGCCGTTGCGGCAGCCATTGCCGCGAGTGCCAGTGACGTTTTCTTTTTCATTGCGTCTTGTCTCGTGTGTAGATTGTTATTGTTGCCGGTTGTGCGTTTGTGCAGTGCGTGTGCTTACTTGCGCTTGTCCTGTGCTGCTGGCTTTATCCTTATCACCTTGAATGAGTATGCAGCCATCTCCACGGCTTTGCCGTTTTCAATCGTTCCCTCCGTCTTCACGGGCGTTGCGCGGGAGTCCGAAGGCTTGCCCGTCATGCACTCCTCCTCCGTTGCTGCGCCCTCGGGCAGCAGGTCGCCCAGTTGCAGGGTGCAGTTCACGTTCACGGGCAGCAGGTTCACGAGCTTCACAATCAAGTCGCCGGTCTCCGAGTCGCGCACGATGGACTGCCCTATGCGCACGTTGACATCCTCGCGGTCGTTGTCCGATGCCACGGTTGCGGGGATGTAGGTGTCGCCCGCGTTCTGTCCGAACATCCGTTGCACGTAGTAGTCGGTGGTGAGTTGCACGCCGTCGTTGTCGAAGTACATCATGTCTGGCCGCCATTGCGTGTGCCCGCGCCGTGCCATCAGCGGGGCGTAGCTGCTCAGCTGCACCACGTCGGCGTTGCGCTCCACGGCTGTCAGGTAGATGGCGATGCTGAGGGCGGTCTCCATCGTGTTAGCCCTGTTGGGCAGGTGCGAGGCGTATTCGCCGAGGTAGACTTTCGACTTGGAGCGGTCGTAGTCGTCGTAGAAGTCCTGGTTGTGTATGAACCATCCCGGCGGGCAGTAGTAGTGCTCGTCCACTATGGGTATGTCAAGCTCGTTGGCGAACTTCCATCCGAACTCATAGTCGGAGCCTTCGTAGAACGGCCCCACCGTGCCCACCACCACGATGTCGGGGTATTTGGCTTTCACTGCATCGTAGATGAGCTTGAAGCGTTCCTTGAACACTTCGGATATGAGGTCTTCGTTGCCAATGCCGAGATACTTCAGGTTGAATGGCTTGGGGTGTCCGGCTTCGGCGCGGAGCCGTCCCCACGTGGTGTTCTTGTCGCCGTTGGCCCATTCGATGAGGTCGAGCACGTCTTGGATGTATTCGTCCATTTCCTTGCCGAGCGGTATTCCGCCCTGCTGTCCGGCTCCGCCTATCGACGAGTTCTGGCATGGCACGCCTGCCGCGAGCACGGGAAGCGGCTCAGCCCCGAGGTCTTCGCAGAACTGGAAATACTCGTAGAAGCCCAGTCCCATCGACTGGCGGTAGCCCCAGATGTTGCGCATACCCTTGCGTTGCTCCAGCGGGCCGACGGTGTTTTTCCATTGATAGATGTTCTGTATGCCGTTGCCGTGCGCCACGCAGCCGCCGGGGAAGCGCACGAACTGCGGCTTCAGGTCGGCTATTGCCTCGGCGAGGTCGAGCCTCATGCCGTTCTTACGTCCCTTGAACGTGTCGTAGGGGAAGAGCGACACCATGTCGAATGCGCAGCGTCCGGTCTCTGTCGCCTCCAGAGCCAGTTCGGCTTCAGAGGCCGAGGCGTTGGCCGTGAGCGTGGCTTCCAGCTTCTTCCACTGTCCCTTGGGCAGGGTGATGGTGGCCGAGGCCAGCTCCTTTCCGTCCTTGGAGCGCAGCGTTGCCTTCACCTTTGCACTCTTTCCGTTGAGCGACTGGCCGAAGAGCGAGAGGCGATACTTCGCTCCTTCCGTCACGCTGATGCCGTCGTAGCCCGTGTTGGCTATTCCGTCGCCCGCCGCCTTGGCCTCCACTATGGCGTAGTGGGCGTTGTTCTCGTGTATGGGGTTGTCGTCGGCTATGGTTATGGTAGCCTCGCCCGTGGTCTTCCATGCGTATGTCGGCCCCCATTCTTTTATCTTCGACAGTTCCGCTTCGGAGTACTCGAAGTCGCGGTTCTGCACCAGTTCGCCGTAAAGGCCGCCGTCTGCGGCATAGTTTATGTCCTCGAAGAACACTCCGAAGAGTTCGTCGCTAATCTCCTTTGCCTCGCCCAGCTGTGCCGTTATGGTCACGTTGACATCCTTCAGCCCTGCGAACCGCGTCGGGTCGTCGGCCATCAGCTCGCCGTTGAGCTGTGCGTGGTAGGCTGCCCGGTCGCATTCGAGGCGCAGCTTTTCCACCACGGCTTTCTCCACGCGATGGATTTGCCCCGTTGCCTGCGAGCCGTCGCCGAACGTCACTTGGCTGCGCTGTGCGTTGCGGTTGGGCGAGGTCACGCTGGCGGCGGGGAAGTAGTCTTGCGGTTTCCACAGCAGCAGGTCGCCGGTCTCGGTGTATGCCAGCGTTGCGCCGTCCTTGTCTACCGGCCATGAGCACACCCACGAGCCGTCGGCGCGGCGTTCGAGCACAGGGTCGTACATCCGTTTGCCGCTTCCCCACGCTCCGTAGTCGCTCTTCACGAAGCTGTATTCGTTGCCAATCTTGTTCCATCGCTTCCCGTCCGCGCTCCATGCGAAGTGCAGGCCAGTGGTGTTCCTGTCCTTGTCGGTGGTGTATGAGAAGAGGTAAAGCGAATCCTTGGCACTCTCCGAGGCCGTCATCGTCGCCGGCATTGCGCCGAGCAGCATTGCTGCGAATAGTGTTATTTTCATTTGTTGGGTGGGATTGATGGTGACAGGCCGTCCGTGCGGGTTCGCGTTTCGTTTCCCGTTGCCCGTGCGGACGGCATAACATTATGCAAATATAACGTGTTTTTGTCAGTGCGTGGGAGTCAAGCGGAAATCTTAATCATATTTAACCACAGCCCGCTGGCGGCCGGGTGGGCGCGTCAGCGGGCTGTGGTTGGTTGTGTTTCTGCGGTTTTGCCGGTTTTGCCGGGCTGTCATTTCAGGAACTCCCGAGCCGACTTGTCAGGCCCGAGATAGAATCCCGTGTGCGGCGGTTGGTTGTAACCGACGTTCTCCAAGGCTACCCCGAGGCGGTAGGGGATGTCCTGCATCAGGCAGTTGATTCGGTAGTCGGTGGGGCAGGTGCTTATGTACAGGCGCAGTTCCTTGCTGTCGTTGGTGCGCGTGAGCACTTCCTCGCGCCAGTCGCCGAGCAGGTCGGCGCTCAGGCAGGGGTTCGATTTCGTGCCGTTGTTGAACTGGCAGCCCTCAAACTTGGTGAGCAGCGTCATGCCGCCCGTCTCCCAGTCGTACTTCGTCACCTGTGCGTGGTCGAGCATTTCGCGCAGCAGGTCGCCGTCCCACCACACTGCCGAGTTCGTGGGCAGGCGCATACCGCCGATGTACAGGGCCGTGTCGTCGTTCGCCTCGTCCCCGTTTTGGGAGTCGCCCTGAGCCTGCTTGTTCTTCGGGAGCACTAATTCTCCCTTTATGTTGCGTATGCCGTGGCTGTCGCTGCTCCACATTTCAAGTCCCGGGTTGGTCGGGTCGATGTCGGCAGCCATGCAGCGTCCCACGTCGGTCTGGCTCTTGATTTGGAACAGCACTTCGCCCGTGGCCGCGTCGCGGAAGTCGCTGCCGTCGCGTTTGTTCTCGTGGCAGTCCCACACTTGGAGCTTGTCCGATGTCGGGTCGAACACCGTCAGGTGGATAGCGTCGCCGTGTCCCATGCGCGTGTTGTACAGTCCGCGCCCGTCGTTGTCCACGGCCATCGAGCCGTAAGTTATCTCGTCGCATCCGTCGCCGTCCACATCGGCCACCCGCAGGTTGTGGTTGCCCTGCCCGGCGTAGTCGCTCCATTCAGGGTTGTTGGTGTCGAACGTCCACCGTTGCTTCAGTTCGTGCCCGTCCCAGTCCCATGCCACGATTACCGAGCGGCCATAGTATCCACGGCAGAAGATTGCCGAGGGGTGCTGTCCGTCAAGGTATCCCACGGCAGCGAGGAAGCGGTCGGAGCGGTTGCCGTGGCTGTCGCCCCAGTCGTTCACGTCGCCGCGTTCCGGGATGTAGCCGACGGTGGCCATTGCTTCGCCCGTCAGTCCGTTGAACACCGTGAGGTATTCAGGCCCGGAGATGATGCGTCCGGCTATCCATTCGTTGTAGCCTGCGTTGCGATTGTTGCGTTCCGGTCTCCTCCTGTCCCTTTGCGGGCGTTCTGGCATTCGTCCCTCGCGTCGCATCTGTTCCCATTCTTGGCGGCGACGCTCGTTTTCCGCAGTCTCTTTCTCCATTGCGATGCGGTTTTCCTCGAAATGCGCCAAGGCCGAGTCAGCCTCCTCGCGCCAGTCGGCCTCCGGGTCGCCGATGGCCTGTCCCTTGCCGTCGATGGTGCCGTCGGCTGTGCGCACAATCAGTTCCGCCCGTCCGTCGCCGTCGAGGTCGTAGACGATGAACGGCACGTAGTGCGCCCCGCTGCGGATGTTCGACCCCATGTCGATTCGCCAGAGGTGCGTGCCGTCGAGGCGGTAGCAGTCGAACAGCGTGTTGCCCGTGAATCCGGCGTGTGCGTTGTCGTGCGCGTTGGAGGGATCCCATTTGAGGATTATTTCATATTGGCCGTCGCCGTCCACGTCGCCCACGCTCGCATCGTTGGCTGTGTAGGAGTATTTCCGCCCGTCGGGCGTATATCCGTCGTCAGGCTTTTGCAGTGCGATGGGCAGGTAGCCCACGGGCGCGTCGGCATCGAGGGTGTATTTTCCGTCGACCCCTCCGCCGCGCACCTCGTATGTGGCGGCCTGTCCGGGGGTGGCGGTGCTGTCGGTGAAGAATGTGCCGCCGCTCGTCAGGGGGGCATCGTTGAGCTTCTTGCCGTCGCGGAACACGTCGAACGGTTCGCCTTTCGCGTCGGAGAGGAGCGTGCGCCATGTCACGGCCACTTTGCCGTCGGCCGTGCGCACGGCCACTACGCCACGGTCGAGGCGTTCCATCTGTATCGTGTTTAGGTTATAGCGTGGTTGCGAGCAGGCCGGGAGAGCGGCCAGTGCGAGTGTCAGAGGAGCCAATGCTTTTCTCATAGCAATAAAGTTAAGTAATTGTTTGCAGGTTATGTTGGGGTTTACTATTGGTATATTAAATTGACGGGCGAAGGCGAAAAAGGTTTAAACCAAAATCGGTCATCAGACCGTTATTGCGTCGGGAAGAGCCTTTCGGCAAACGGACTGAGAAGCTGTTTTGAATTTATCGTGCGATGATTTGGGATGAGTTTTTGAGGCAGTTTTGCTTCCGTGATGAGGAAGATAGCGGGCTATCTGACGAAGCACGGGAGCAAAAATGACCAAAAAATCGCCCAAACCACGCACGAAAACGGAAGCACAAAGCCAAGAAAAAGGACTTTTTGTAGAAATTCAAAACAGCTTCT
>CAZURD010000095.1:0-1161 GCA_964623445.1 uncultured Prevotella sp.
ATAGCATTTGTTCTTGATTATACCTCCAAGTTCCTGATTTCTTTTTGCAGGTTTTCTTTTTCCTGTCTTTCCATTTTTATTTGTTTCCAAACTTGTTTTCGAACTCTGATATAATGCTTTGAAACTCCTTTGGGAGATAGTTCATAGCTGAATTTCTTAAATCGGCAGGAATCCCAAAGTATGCTTCAGCAATGCTTCCGGATATGCATCCGATAGTATCGCTATCACCTCCTATGGATACCGCATTCCTTATTGAATCCTCATAGTCTTCTCCATCGAGAAATGCAACAATGGCCTGTGGAACGCTGTCTTGACATGTTCCTCCCCATGTATAGGTCGGCCTTATTTGTTCACATGTAAACTGAAGGTCGTATTCAAAGCGTTTTTCTATCTCTGAACGTATCTCGTCTTTGTTGCATCCATGCCTTGCCATCATTATGGCTAATGCGGTGGCCTGTGCGCCTTTAATTCCTTCTGGGTGGTTATGCGTACATTCCGCGCTTTCCTTTGCCTTGGCAAGAATTTCTTCAATGGTGTCGAACGCCCATCCGACAGGTCCTACTCGCATGGCTGACCCGTTTCCGCAACTATTGTACGGTCGATAATCTTGCTGCCTAATAGAGCGGACGAGCCAAAGTTTAAAGCCACTTCCATATCCACCAATCGGCCAAGGATATTTCTCTCCATACTTACTATAATAATGTGCCACCTTGCCGCCATGAAGAAGCCAGTCGGCTGTTGCAACAGTCAGAATGCTATCGTCGGTATAACTTCCATTTGGGTTGAAGAACTCAAACTGTTTTGTTTTGTTGGGAGTGAACTCATATACACTTCCTACTATATCTCCAATAATGCTGCCAATCATATTTGTCTGTATTTTAAGTTGTTAATCAATATTCCAATAGGCATCTGGGTCGCCATCGAAAGCATCGTCAATTAAGTTGTCGCTATCTATTGACGCTTTGAAAACGTGTGGCCATTAAAACCTCTTTGTTGGGGAGGCCAATGTTGTTAAAGACGATTAGGATTTCAGTCTCATCCCAATCTTTTTGGCATCTTTATACGGCCGTAAAATTACAAAACCTTTTGTTTCCGCCAAACATTATTGCGTGAAAATTACACATTACCTAAAACTTTAGGAGGATTAACGTTTAAGATGTC
>CAZURD010000095.1:1261-8104 GCA_964623445.1 uncultured Prevotella sp.
TGCAATACGGCATCCGTTGCAATGCAACGAGAGCCACCGCCAAGTTAGAAGAGTAGGGGGCGAATACTTCCAACCATACAAGAACAGCCTTAATCCTTTGCACAAAATGAAGCAGCGCAAAGTATAATTCCGCCAACGCAATGGGATGGGACGTACTTTTGCACAGCTATTCAATCGCAGCCTGTGCATGAATTGGGCACGTGGTGTGCATCATCGTCTGTGCGTGGGCGCACGCCATGCCTGGCAGGTTGCTGTCATAGTGCCATAAAAACGTTGCCTTTGTTTTGTAATGCCATTGAAATGAGTTAACTTTGCATTTAATTGGCAGTGGAGGGACTGTGTGGTTATCCATGCGGGGCATGTCTTGCCCGCCAAATCCCAATAGAAAAGACTTGCAAGAGTAATGCTTAATTTCATATCCTTTGGAAGTGGCAGCAGCGGCAACTGTTATTATCTATACACGGAGAGTGACGGCTTGTTGATTGACGCAGGCATCGGTCTTCGCGCATTGAAAAAGTTTACGCGCGAGTATGGCGTGAGCTTTTCCAACGCACGCGCCATCATTGTGACCCATGACCATGCAGACCACATTAAGGCAGTGGGCGTGTTGAGCAATGAGCTTAACCTGCCAGTGTATGCCACGGCAGGCGTGCATCACGGCATCGACCGCAATTATTGCGTACAGAAAAAAGTGCCGGCTGCTAACGTGAGGTGCATAGTGCAGGGAGAGCCGTTCTGCGTGGGATGTTTCTCCATTACGCCTTTCGACGTGCCACACGACAGTACGGGCAATGTCGGCTATAGAATAGAGGTGGATGGTGGCGTGTTCTGCATCATCACAGATGCAGGGTGTGTCACATCCGCCATGCGGCAGCAGATTGCCGAGGCCAACTATCTCGTGCTGGAGGCCAACTACGATGAGACGATGCTCGCCAAGGGTCACTATTCCCCTTACTTGAAGCAACGCATAGCGAGTGAGCGCGGCCATTTGAGCAACGCAGCGTGTGCCGCCGCTTTGGCTGAAAACATGGGTGACGGGCTGCGCAATGTGTGGCTGTGCCACCTCAGTGAAGAAAACAACCATCCCGAGCTGGCTCGCAAGACAGTGGAAAGCGTATTGGCTGGACGGTTGAGAACGTCTGGTGGCGACATCCAGCTGGAAGTGCTCAAGCGGAAAGTGCCAAGCGGAATATATCAGTTGGCAGCCAAGGAAACAGAGGCGTATGTAACAATCTGAATGAATATGACGGACACTAAGACCATTATGGCACGCATGGGACTGGGGCAGCTCAATGCGATGCAGGAGGAAACGCTCGACAAGATTCTCGGGACAGATGGTGACGTGGTTGTGGTAGCACCGACAGGCTCAGGCAAGACGCTGGCCTATATGTTGCCACTGGTTCAGCTGCTCGACACCGACGCAGACCGATTGCAGGCACTTGTCGTTGTGCCGGGACGGGAACTGGCCTTGCAGTCGGCAGGAGTCATGGACAGCATGAAAGCAGGCGTGCGTTCGGTGTGTTGCTATGGTGGTCGCCCTGCCATGGATGAGCATCGAACCTTGCGCCAAGTCAGGCCCCATGTGGTATTCGGCACGCCAGGACGGCTTAACGACCATTTGGACAAGGAGAACATCTCACCTTATGGTATAAGGTATGTCGTGATTGATGAGTTCGACAAATGTCTTGAAATGGGATTCCACACGGAGATGGCTCAGTTGCTCGACAGGCTCGTTGGAGCGCGTCGGCGCATTTTGCTTTCAGCCACAGACGCGGAACAAATCCCCGATTTCGTGAGCATGGGCAAGACCGTGAAGATTGACTATGCCACGGGCTTGCCTTTCGGACATATAGATATGTACTGTGCGAGAAGCCGTGAGGCCGATAAGCTCGAAGCCCTCGACGGACTGTTGCGTTCGCTGGGTGAGGGAAGTTGCATGGTTTTTCTCAACCATCGCGACAGCGTGGAGCGTGTTTCCGCATACCTGCGTGAGCGTTCTTATGGCGTAAGCGCATTTCATGGAGGCATGGGGCAGGACGAGCGAGAGGCCTCATTGTATCGATTTGCCAACGGCAGTGCAAGTGTGCTTGTATCCACCGACCTTGCCTCGCGTGGCCTTGACATACCGCATGTGGACACGATTGTACACTATCACTTGCCGCCCACGCGCGAATCGTTTGTGCATCGCATCGGGCGCACTGCTCGCTGGGATGCAGCAGGGCGGTCTGTGTTCCTGCTCGGCCCCACGGAGAGCATGCCGGAATTTGTCAGCGAGGCTCACACGGAATGGCCATTGCCGGAACAACTGCCTCCAGTGCCGCAGCCGCGCATGGCGACATTGTATATAGGCAAAGGCAAGAGAGACAAGGTTAGCAAGGGCGATGTGGTCGGTTTCCTCTGCAAAACATGCGGTCTGAAGTCTCAGGACATTGGGAGGATTGATGTAAAGGAACGCTATGCTTACGTCGCTGTGGCACGGACAAAGGCAAGTTCGGCATTGGCCTTGGCGCAAGGAGAAAAGATAAAAGGCTTGAAAACGGTGTTTGAGATGGTCAAATGACCATCGGGCGTGGCATAGCACATTCTTTTGGCTTTTATTTTGCAGGATGAAATAAAAAGCGTATCTTCGCAAACAAATCACAAGAAACAAATGTCATAAACATAACAAAACATAGCAAAAGACATGAAGAAGTACAACTTTAACGCGGGTCCTTCGATGCTCCCAAGGGAAGTGATTGAAAACACTGCAAAGCAGTGTCTGGACTTCAATGGGTCTGGCCTCTCGCTTATGGAGATTAGTCACCGTGCGAAAGATTTCCAGCCGGTGGTCGACGAGGCTGTTGCCCTCATCAAAGAATTGCTGCAAGTGCCGGATGGCTATTCGATTCTCTTCCTTGGTGGCGGTGCGTCATTGGAGTTCTGTATGGTGCCCTACAACTTCCTCATTTCAAAGGCAGGCTATCTAAACACGGGAACGTGGGCGAAAAAGGCCATGAAGGAGGCCAAGCTGTTTGGTGATGTTGTGGAAGTGGCTTCTTCTGCGGATGCCAACTATACGTTTATACCAAAGGGATGGACTTGTCCGTCGGACATCGACTATCTGCACGTGACGACGAACAACACAATATTCGGCACGGAGATGCGCAAAGACCTTGATGTATGCGTGCCGCTCATTGCCGATATGTCATCCGACATATTCAGCCGCCCCATAGACGTCTCCAAGTATGATTGCATCTATGCCGGTGCCCAAAAGAATCTGTCTATGGCTGGAGTGACGCTCGTCATCGTGAAGGAAGACAAACTCGGACGTGCTCCAAGGCAAATCCCGACGATGCTCGATTACCGCACGCACGTTGAGAAAGGCTCCATGTTCAACACTCCGCCTGTTGTGCCGATATATTGCGCACTCGAGACGCTGCGCTGGATTAAGGGCAACGGTGGCGTGGAGGCCATGGACAAGATGGCACAAGAGCGTGCCGACGTGCTCTACGCAGAGATAGACCGCAACAAACTGTTCCACGGTACGGCGGAAAAGGAGGATCGTTCGCTGATGAACATCTGTTTTGTGATGAACGATGAGTACTCCGAGCTGGAGAAGCCTTTCCTTGAGTTTGCCACGTCGAAAGGCATGGTGGGCATAAAGGGACACCGCAGTGTGGGCGGATTCCGTGCAAGTTGCTACAATGCGCAGACCATGGAGGGCGTTTGTGCGCTCGTGGACTGCATGAAGGAGTTTGAAGCAGCGCACTGAATAAGTCAAATGCGTTATCACTGAGAAAGCAGTGTCGCCCCATTCCTAAAGCTGGCTTTGTCGGCAAAGGGAAAGGGGCTATACTGCAATCAAACGTCAAACACACACAACCACACAACCATAAGGAAATGAAAGTATTAGTAGCAACAGAGAAACCGTTTGCAGCGGACGCAGTGAATGGTATAAAGGCAGAGATTGAGTCGGCAGGACACGAATTTGCCTTGCTGGAGAAATACACCGATGTAGCACAGCTTCTCGATGCAGTGAAAGACGCTGACGCGCTCATCGTGCGCTCCGACAAGGTGACGCCAGAGGTTATTGATGCAGCAACTAAGCTGAAAATAGTTGTGAGGGCTGGCGCAGGCTACGATTCGATAGACACCGGCTATGCCAAGGAAAAAGGCGTTGTGGTGGAAAATACGCCAGGACAGAACTCCAACGCAGTGGCAGAGCTTGTGTTTGGAATGCTTGTTTACGCCGTGCGCAACTTCTACAACGGTACGACTGGCACAGAACTGAAAGGCAAGAAGCTCGGCATTCTGGCGTTCGGGAACGTTGGGCGCAATGTGGCACGCATTGCCAAGGGCTTCGATATGGAAGTGATGGCCTACGATGCCTACTGCCCCAAGGAGAGCATAGAGGCCGCAGGTGTGGCGGTTGCAGAAAGCCAAGCGGAGATTTTCGCAAAGTGCGACATCGTGTCGCTGCACATCCCGGCAACGGCAGAAACAAAGGGCAGCATCGGGTACAGTCTTGTTGGAAGCATGAAGAAAGGCGGCATTGTGATTAATACGGCCCGCAAGGAGATTATTAATGAGCCGGAGCTGCTGAAGTTGCTTGCCGAACGCACCGACCTTAAATACATCACTGATATCAAGCCGGCTGCGGACGCTGATTTCGCTAAGTTCGAAGGACGCTATTTTTCCACTCCCAAAAAGATGGGCGCGCAGACAGCAGAAGCTAATGCCAACGCTGGCATGGCTGCGGCAAAGCAGATAAACGCCTATTTTGCCACAGGCGACACGACATTCCAAGTAAACAAATAGTCTGCGGCTATGGCCAAGATTAAACCTTTCAGGGGGCTTCGGCCACCCAAGGAGCTTGTGGAGAAAGTGGAGGCGCGTCCGTATGATGTGCTCAATTCCGAAGAGGCAAGGGCAGAGGCAGGCGAAAACGAGATGAGCCTCTACCACATAATAAAGCCTGAAATAGACTTTGAGCCAGGGACGAGTGAGTACGATCCGCGTGTCTACGACAAGGCAAGGGAGAATTTCGAGAAGTTCCAACGCAACGGTTGGCTGGTGCAAGACGACAAGGAACAATACTACATTTATGCCCAGACGATGAATGGCAAGACGCAGTATGGACTTGTTGTGGGAGCTTTCGTTGGCGATTATCTTTCCTGTGCAATAAAGAAGCATGAACTGACGCGGCGCGACAAGGAGGAAGATCGCATGAAACATGTGCGCATAACGAACGCGAACATGGAGCCTGTGTTCTTTGCTTATCCTGACAATGCAGTGCTCGATGCCATCATTCGGCGCTATGCAGCCACAGAACCAGAGTATGATTTCATCGCTCCGGTGGACGGGTTCCGTCACCAGCTGTGGGTCATGGCCGATGAAAAAGACATCGCGACCGTCACGGATGAGTTTGCCAAGATGCCGAGTCTTTACATCGCAGATGGGCATCACCGCTCCGCAGCAGCTGCACTCGTCGGTGCGGAAAAAGCCAAGCAAGACCCCAACCACACGGGAACAGAGGAGTACAACTTTTTTATGGCAGTCTGTTTTCAGGCTTCCCAGTTGACAATTCTCGACTATAACCGTGTTGTAAAGGATCTCAACGGGCTTTCTTCAGAGCAGTTTCTCAGTGCTTTGGGCAAGAATTTCATCGTGACCGACAAGGGAACGGAAGCCTATCGCCCTGCAAAATTGCATGAATTTTCGCTCTATCTCGATGGCCATTGGTACAGCCTCTGTGCCAAATCCGGGACATTCGATGATGCTGATCCAATCGGAGTGCTTGATGTTGACATATCAAGCAGGTTGATATTGGCCGAAATCCTCGGCATAACCGACTTGCGTAGCGATAAGCGCATCGACTTTGTTGGTGGCTTGCGTGGCCTTGACGAGTTGAAACGGCGCGTGGACTCTGGCGAGATGCGCTTGGCCTTGGCCTTGTATCCCGTGACAATGCAACAGATAATGGACATTGCCGACAGCGGGAAGATAATGCCGCCAAAGGCAACATGGTTTGAACCAAAGTTGCGTTCGGGTCTCATTGTCCACAAGTTGGAGGGCGACTGATTGGGAACGGGCGGAACTTCTGCCGCAACCCTCTTGCCTGAATGACAGATGCAAGACGAATACAGAACCATAACAGACAAAGTAGGGGAGGGATATTACTCCGAGAAACGGAGTAAGTTCCTCGCCTTTTGTCATCATGTCGTTACGGAAGATGATGTGAAAGCCCTGCTTGCCAAATATAGGAAGGAATATTTCGACGCACGCCATGTATGCTATGCCTATACTATAGGGGCAGACAAGTCGCTTTTTCGTGCCAACGACGACGGCGAGCCGAGTGGCACGGCGGGCAAGCCAATACTCGGGCAGATAGTCAGCAACGACCTTACAGACATCCTCGTGGTAGTCATCAGGTACTACGGAGGTGTCAACCTTGGCACGGGTGGGCTTGTCGTGGCCTATCGCACGGCAGCGGCGGCATCTATTGCTGATGCAGAAATAGTGACGCGGCAGGTGGAAGAAGTGGTCACATTCAGTTTCCCTTATGTGATGATGAATTCCGTGATGCGTGTTGTCAAGGAGATGTCACCGCGCATATTGTCGCAGGACTACGATAACACGTGTGTAATGAAAATGGCCATAAGAAAGTCGCTTGCTCCCACTTTGCAGGCCAAGTTAGACAAATTATCCTTTGTATAATTTTGTCGTTTCAAATAAAAGCCGTACCTTTGCATCCGCAAACAAGGAAGGTTGGCAGAGTGACCGAATGCGCTGGACTCGAAATCCGGTATACCCATTGCGGGTATCGGGGGTTTGAATCCCTCACCTTCCGCCTCAACCGAGGAC
>CAZURD010000096.1:0-8027 GCA_964623445.1 uncultured Prevotella sp.
CGAGGGCTGCGGCCAAGTTGGAAGTGTGTGGTTGCACATTTCCAGCGTGGCCGCAGCCCTCTATATTGGCAAAAAATCCGTAACTTTACGGCTGACAAATTAACATGGCGAGGGGACTATGCAGGGTGTGGATTTCATTGCGATAGACTTCGAGACGGCCACTGGCAGCCGTGCGTCGGTGTGCGAGGCGGGCATCTGTGTCGTTGGCGATGGGCGCGTGCGGACGACGCACTCGTGGCTCGTGCGCCCACCAGGCAACCTTTACAGCCGCTTCAACACGGCCATCCACGGCATCCGTCCCGCCGACACCGCCCGCGCGCCGCTGTTCCCGGAGGTGTGGGAGGAAATCTGCGAGTACCTGAAAGCGTGCCCCGTGCTCGTTGCCCACAACGCCGCTTTCGACATGGGGTGCATCCGCAGCGCGCTCGAACTCTACGCGCTGCCTGTGCCCGACGTGGCCTACTATTGCTCGCTGCGCGCCGCCCGCCGCCTCTACGACTTTCCCTGCAACAAGCTCGACTACCTTTGCGAGCGTTTCGACATAGCCCGTGGGCAACACCACCGCGCCGGCGACGACGCGGAAATGTGCGCCCGGCTCTTCCTCCGCGAACTCAAGGATGCCGGCTGGGCCACGCCCGAGGAAATGGCGTTCTGCGGCGGGAGGCTGTGAGCGGAGCCTCGTCGGGAGAGAACACTGCCGCCGTTCAGCCTCGCCGACTTCACGAAACGCAGCCCTACTTCACCCCAACAATCTTCGTCGGTGCCTGCTCGCGGTTGCGGCGGTTGGTCACTGTCACCACCGCCTGCGCAAGGTTGATGAACGCCAGTCCCGTGGCCGTGTCGTCGTTGCAGGCCGACGGCTGCCCATCGTCGCTGCTTTCGCAAATGCCCTGCACAAGCGGAATCTGCGCCAGCAGCGGCAGTTTCATCTCCTCGGCCAAAGCCTTGCAGCCCTCGCGCCCAAAGATGAAATACTTGTTGTCGGGCAGTTCCTTGGGCGTGAACCACGCCATGTTCTCCACCAGCCCGAGGATGGGCACGTTCACCTTGTCATTCGTGTACATATCGATGCCCTTGCGCGCGTCGGCCAGTGCCACTTTCTGCGGCGTGCTCACGATCACCGCGCCCGTGATGGGGAGCGTCTGGAGGAGCGTCAGGTGAATGTCGCTCGTGCCCGGCGGCGTGTCGAGCACGAAATAGTCGAGTTCGCCCCAATCAGCGTCGGCTATGAGCTGCTTCAGTGCGTTCGAGGCCATGCCGCCGCGCCAGAGCGTGGCCGTGTCGGGATTGACAAAGAAGCCGATGCTGAGCAGCTTCACTCCATACTTTTCTATTGGCTCAATGAGCTGGCGGCCGTTCTTCTCCACTGCGTATGGGCGGGCATCCTCCACGTTGAACATCTTCGGGACGGACGGACCGAAAATGTCTGCGTCGAGAAGTCCGACGCGGTAGCCCAACCGTGCCAGCGCGATGGCGAGATTGGCGGCTACGGTGCTCTTGCCCACGCCGCCCTTGCCGGAGCTTACGGCGATGATGTTCTTCACCCCCGGGAGCATCTTGCCCGCCTCCGGGCGCGGCTTCGACTTGTATTCCGCCGTGATGCTCACCTGCACGTCCTTGCCCACGTGGTAGTGGATGGCGGCCTCGGCGGCTTTCATCGTGGACTTCAGGAACGGGTCTGTGTCGCGCGGGAATATGAGGGAGAACGACACCGACATCCCGTCGATTCTCATGTTGTCGGCCACCATCTCGCTCTCCACGAGGTTCTTCTTCGTGCCGGCGTATGTCACAGTGGCCAGCGCGTCGAGTATAAGTTTTGGATAGAGTGTCATGCTCTGTATTGTTGGTTTGATAATATCTGCCACTGCAAACATCGTGCCGAAAAGACTGAAGCCCGTCAATGGGCCAACAGCAACCCTATTATAATAATAGGTATATATGCACATCAGGGCAACAGGCATGACGCTTGACTGTGGGGACATTGCCCTGTGCGCCCACACAGGCGGAAACGCCGTTGCAACATCATTGTCGCCGAGGCTTAATGTGGCTGTTACGATTTGTTCAAACTTCGCCAATAATTTTGCACTCGGAAAGTTAACAGACACGAAAACAATGATGAAAACGTCAAAGAGACTGCTGGTGGCCACAGCTTTCGCCACCGTGCTGACGGCTGGCGCATGGGCCGAACAAGTGACCGAGGCCGACCTTGGGTCGGTGACTGGACGCATAACGGACAGCGAGCACCACGTGCTGCCGGGCGCATCGGTCATGGTGGTGGGGATGAACACCGGCGTGACCACCGACATCAACGGCTTCTACAAACTGCCGAACCTGAAGCCGGGCACCTACACGCTGAAGATTTCATACGTGGGCTATGAGCCGATAACGCGCACCATCACCGTCAGCGAAGACAAGGCGCAGGTGAGCGACTTCGTGATGGACACCGGCTACGAGCTTCGCGAGGTGCAGGTGGAGGGCGCATTATCCGGCCAACGCCGCGCGCTCCAGATGCAGAAGAGTCGCATGGGTGTCACCAACGTGGTGTCGGCCGACCAAGTTGGCAAGTTCCCCGATTCCAACATAGGCGACGCTCTGAAGCGCATCAGCGGCATCAACGTGCAGTACGACCAGGGAGAGGCGCGCTTCGGACAGGTGCGCGGCACGAGTGCCGACCTCACTTCGGTGACGGTCAACGGCAACCGACTGCCCTCTGCCGAGGGCGACACACGCAACGTGCAGCTCGACCTCATTCCCTCCGACATGGTGCAGACCATAGAAGTGAACAAGGTGGTGACTTCCGACATGGACGGCGATGCCATCGGCGGCTCGATAAACCTCGTCACCAAGAACACGCCCTACCGCCGCGTGCTCAACTTCATGGTGGGTTCGGGGTACAGCAGCGTGAGCGGCAAGCCGCAATGGGACTTGGGAGTCACTTGGGGCGACCGCTTCTTCAACAACAAACTCGGCGTGATGGCAGCCGTGTCCTACCAGTATGCCCCCGGCGGCTCGGACAACACGGAGTTTGAATACGACCTCGACGACAACGGCAACATGGCCATCACCGACATCGAGGCGCGCCAATACTACGTCACGCGCGAGCGGCAGAGCTACTCCCTCGCCCTCGACTACCAGTTCAACCCACTCAACAAAATCACGTTCAAGGGCATCTTCAACCGCCGCAACGACTGGGAGAACCGCTACCGCGTGCGCTATCGCAAACTCGACGAGGACGCAGGCAAGCAGCAACTCGTGATGCAGACGAAGGCAGGGGCAGACGACACTAAGGATGCCCGCCTCGAACGGCAGCAGACAATGGACTTCACGCTCGACGGAGAGCACTACATCGGCAACCTGAAAATAGACTGGGCGGCCAGCTACGCCCGCGCCACAGAGGAACGCCCGAACGAGCGTTACGCCTCAATAATATACAAGAACATCGACCTCAAGAGCGGCCTGCAAGACGTGGGCGGGCGGCAGCCGTACTCCTCGGCATCCATACCGCTGATCACCGATGAGGGATGGGAGATCGACGAGCTTACGAACCAAGACGAGGACATCAAGGAAAACGAGTTCAAGGGTCGCCTCAACTTCGAGCTTCCGCTGGCCAAGGGCGAGTGGGGCAACACGCTGAAGTTCGGCGCGAAGTACACCTACAAGGACAAGAGCAAGACGGTGAGATACTATGAGTACGACGGCGACGAGATGCTCGGCGACTGGCGGCAGCAGATTTCCTATAAGGTGCGCGACGGCTTCATGCCCGGCGATGTCTACCCGATAGGCTCGCCGTTCATCTCCAAGGAGTTCCTCGGCGGGTTGCAGTTCAACACCGCCTACGGCACGGAAGTCCTCGAGGAGGAAGCAGGGAACTACGATGCCACCGAACAGGTGACCGCCGGCTACGTGCGCTTCGACCAAAAGCTCGGCAACAGGCTCGACGCGACGGTGGGACTGCGCGTGGAACACACCGCACTGAAGACCAACGGCTTCAACTACCAGCTTGAAGAGGTGGACGGGGACGACGTGGAATCGCTCACGCCCACGGGCGAATACAAGCACGACTACACCGACCTGCTGCCCTCGGTGCTGCTCAAATACAAGGTGAACGACGACCTGAACATCCGCGCCTCGTTCACCAAGACGCTCTCCCGACCCAAGTATTCGGCACTGATTGCCAACCGCAGCTTCAACCTCTCCGACCGCGAGGCCACCATCGGCGACCCCACCACGAAGCCGACGACCTCATACAACATCGACCTCTCCACCGAATACTTCTTCAAGAGCGTAGGTCTCGTGAGCCTCGGACTGTTCTACAAGGACATACACGACGTGAACGTGGAGACCAACGGCTATTATCTCGGCTCCGAACTGGGCCTCAGCGGAAGCTACGCCGACGAACGGTTTGAGGTGTCGCAGAACCTCAACGCCTACGACGCGCGCATCCTCGGCCTCGAACTGGGCTACCAACGCGACTTCGGATTCATCGCGCCGGCCCTCCGCTGCCTCGGCTTCTACGGCAACTACACCTACACCCACAGCTCGACGCGCAACTACAACCCGCGCCTTGGCATCGAAGACGAGGACGACGTGAAGATGGCCGGCTCGCCCGAACACACCGTGAACGCCTCGCTCTACCTCGAGAAGGCCGGATGGAACGTGCGCCTCTCCTACAACTTCGCCTCCGCCTTCATAGACGAGATGAACGTGGACTCGCGCGAGTTCGACCGCTACTACGACAAAGTGAACTACCTCGACCTCAACGCCAGCTACACTTGGGGACGCGATACGAAGTTCACCGTCTACGCCGAGGCTCACAACCTGCTCAACCAACCGCTCCGCTACTACATGGGCGAAAGCAACCGCACGGTGCAAGTGGAGTACTACGGGGTGAAAATCAACGCCGGGTTCAAGATCAACCTGTAAGCCTCATCGGGAAAATAGAATGACTAAGGACTAAATGAACAATGGAGAGCGGTGGCTGACTTCGGGCAGTCACCGCCCCTCCAAATAAAAAACCACACAACAATATGAAAACAACCAAACAGTCAATCGCACGCCGCGCCGCACTCGCGCTGCTTTCGCTTGCGTTCACTTTCGTCGCCGCCGTGGCGCAAACTCCCGCAGAATGGAAGAAGATGGACGGCGACATCGTGCTCTACATGGCCAACGACCTCGGCCGCAACGGCTATTACGACCAGAAAGCCATTGCCGAACTGATGGGCAAAATGGCCGAGACCATCGGCCCGGAGTGCATCATCGCCGCCGGCGACATACACCACTTCGAGGGCGTGGCCTCCACCTCCGACCCACTGTGGATGACCAACTACGAACTGATATACTCCCACCCAGAGCTTATGCTCGACTGGTTCCCAATACTCGGCAACCATGAGTATCGCGGCAACACGCAGGCCGTGCTCGACTATTCAGGCGTGAGCCGCCGCTGGGAGATGCCCTCCCGCTACTACACACGCACATTCGAGGACGACGGCACTACGCTCCGCGTGGTCTTCATCGACACCACACCGCTCATATCGAAGTACCGTGAGGAGAGCGACAAATATCCGGATGCCTGCAAGCAGGACAACGACGCACAGCTGGAGTGGCTCGACGCAACCCTGCGCGATGCCAAGGAAGACTGGGTTATAGTCGTGGGACACCACCCCGTGTATGCCGAGACACCGAAAGACAGCGTGGAACGCGCCGACATGCAACGCCAGCTGCTGCCCATTCTCCACAAGTATGGCAACGTGGACATCTATGCCTGCGGCCACATCCACAACTTCCAGCACATCCGCATGGACGGCGACGACATTGACTACGTGGTGAACACCTCCGGCTCGCTCGCCCGAAAGGTGAAGCCCACGACGGGCACTGTGTTCTGTTCGCCCGAAGACGGTTTTTCCGTCATCTCCGCCACGAAGAACCAACTGCGCCTGTTCATGCTCGACAAGACTGGCACCGTGCTCCACACCATTGTGCGCGGGGAGAAATGACGGGCGTTTTCCCTGAAAGTCCGCAAGGAAAGAGAGCAAGCAGAAACATATTGCGGCAGTCCGTTACATGATACATATCAATATAATCAGGGTTATGATTATGTCAAATCCTTACAGACGAGCCGTTAATTAAAATACGTTTATTTTCGCAAACGGAAACGAACAGACGAGCGCTATATACAACCAAAACCATGTTTTTATGTTAAGTTTCTTGCTGTCCGCCGTTGGGCGTTCAGTCCTGCCTCACCGGTTAGTGTCTATGGCAGCCCATGCCAAGTGGCAGACTGTTCCAATGCGCCCTAAAACTCCACTTCCGATTCTTCGCTGATAGCTATCAACACACCATCGCCTGCGGCGGGCGGCTCAATGAGGCATTCCCCATTGGGACGCTCGCCGAGCTTTGTCTTTTGCCCCGTGGCGGCATCCATCCACCACAATCGCTTGCGTTCCCCCGCGATGACGCTAAGGTCGAGGTGCATGGTTCGCCCCGTGTGATTGTACACCAGCAGGTAGTCGTCGCCCCGCGTGGCGGCCAGGCGGTCATAGCGCGTGCCGTTGTCGAGCACCGCCTCTTGGCACGGAACGCGGCAGAAGTATGGCAGCGAGAGCATCAGTTCCTTCAGATGGCGCATCTGATTGAAGCCCTGGTCGTTGAGAGCCTTATACCACGGCTTCGCCTCGCCATCGGCAGCGTAAGCACCCGCCACCCCGGGGCGGACGAACTGCATGATGGCGTTGTGGCCATAAGTGTGCCCGCAAGAGCCGGCGAACACCGACCAGTAGGCGTAGCGGCGCACGTCGGCGGCCTGCCAGCGCGGCTCGTTGCCGTCGTGCAGGCCCTGCGGGATGTCCTCGTAGGATGGCTCGCCGTCGAGGACAGGCTTGCGCGGGGTATGCTTCCACGTGGAGTCCACGTACATCCAGTTGTCCTCCTCCGTGCCGTCGGGTATCGGATAATCCTTGTCGCCGCCGCGCTGGCCGTAGCGGCGGTGTCCGCTCTGGAACATGTTGAAGTCGAGCCACGGCCGGTCGTTGAACCATGTGGCGGAGGTATGCCTCCCGCGCGGGTGGAACGTCATAAGGTGCGACGGGTCGATGCGCTTTATTGTGGTGGCAAGCGTGTCCCACACCTCCGTGCATACGCTGCCCTCTATGTCGCCGCCAATCACCCAGACCACGTTCGGGCGACCCTTGTAGCGGTTGGCGAGGAATGCGCCGTAGGCTGCGGCCTGTGCTGCATTCATCTGACCCGATTTCACAAGCCCGCCCCACACGCAGACCATGGCCACCTGTATTCCGCGCCGCGCGGCCTCGTCGGTGATGTAGTCGAGGTGATCCCAGTAGCTGTATGTGCCGGGCGGGTCGGCCGCATCGAAGTCGAAGCCCACCGGCATCGACGACTGCCCATAGGCGTTGTAGGCCGGTATGGCGTTGATTACCTGCACCTGCACCACATTGTAGCCCGCCTCGGCCAGCCGGTCGAGATAGTAGGCGGCTTCGTCGCGGTTGAGCCGCTCGGGCAACAGCCAGCCCGTGTCGGCGAGCCAGAAGAACGGACTGCCGTCGCTCTGCTGGAAGAACAGGCCGTCAGGCGAGATGCTTATGCGCCCCGCAGGCTTCTGCCCCTGGCTTGCGGCACGGGACAGCGGGCAGGCCATCACGGTCGCTGCGGCGATGGCGACAGCCACCTTGACAAATAATCGTTTGCTCATAATCTGAATGTGTAAGTGGTTCTGCCAGCAAAGATAATACAAAAAGCGGGATACAGAGCATAATGCCGGCCTCCCATTGCCCTTATCGGCCTTGCCGCCAACATCGTCCGAGGGCTGCACCCCTCCCAAAAAGTCGACAAATAATTTGGCTGTTAGGAAAAAACGCACTACCTTTGCAGCGCATTTTAGCAAACACGCCGAGCGTGTCGATCCGCTAGCTCAGTTGGTAGAGCACAACACTTTTAATGTTGGGGTCTTGGGTTCGAACCCCAAGCGGATCACGGAAAGACAAGCCTAAAGGCTGCAACGAAAAGGAAAGTCC
>CAZURD010000097.1:0-1867 GCA_964623445.1 uncultured Prevotella sp.
GCTGGCCAATTTCACTCGCGGCGAGAGCGATGCGCTGCGCAAGGCCATGGGAAAGAAGAAGAAAGCCATCGTAGACCAGATGAAACCGAAGTTCATCGAGGGCGGCAAGGCCAACGGACACAACCCCGCCACGCTCGAAAAGATATGGGGCGACTGGGAGAAATTCGCCTCCTACGCCTTCAACAAGAGCCACGCCACGTGCTACTCGTGGGTGGCTTACCAGACAGCATACCTCAAGGCGCACTACCCCGCCGAATACATGGCAGCGGTGATGAGCCGAAACCTCGACAACATCAGCGAAATAACGAAGCTCATGGACGAATGCCGCGCCATGGGAATACCCACGCTCGGCCCCGACGTGAACGAATCGCGGCAGAAGTTCAGCGCAAGCAAGAAGGGCGAGATACGCTTCGGCATCAGTGCAATAAAGGGCGTGGGAGGCTCTGCCGCCGATGCCATCATATCCGAACGCGAACAGAACGGCCCCTTCCGAAGCGTGTTCGACTTCGTGCAGAGGGTCAACCTGTCGGCCGTCAACCGCAAGGGCGTTGAGTCGCTCGTGCTGAGCGGGGGCTTCGACAGCTTCAAGCAGATGCGCCGCGAGGACTTCTTCGCGAAGAACGCAAAAGGCGAAATGTTCATCGACACGCTCATACGCTACGGCCAGGCATATCAGGCTGAACGCCAACAGGTACGCCACTCGCTCTTCGGAGGGGAATATGAGGTGGAGATAGCCACGCCGCCAATCATAAAGGCCGAGCCGTGGAGCGACATCGAACGTCTCAACCGCGAGCGCGACCTCGTGGGAATCTACCTGTCGGCACACCCGCTGGACGAGTTCAAGATAGTGCTCGACAACCTCTGCAACACGCACTGCTCCGAGCTTTCCGACCTTTCGTCGCTCGCCAGCCGCGAGGCCGTCACCATAGGCGGCATCGTCACGTCCACAAAGTCGAAGTTCACGAAGACGGGCAAGCCTTGCGGCTTCGTCACGCTGGAGGACTTCAAGGGCAGCGGCGAACTTGCGATGTTCGGCGAGGAGTGGGGACGCTGGAGCGGAATGTTCAAGGAAGGCTGCACGGTGTATGTCACGGCGAAATGCCAGCAACGCTTCCGCGACAGCAAGTTCTTCGACCTCCGCATACAGTCCGTGGAGTACTTGCAGTCTGTCAAGGACAAGGCCATAGACCGAATCACCATCTCCATGTCCGCCGAAGACATCGACGAGCAAGTCGTGGAGGAGCTGAACGAGATCATAAGCGAGTGCCCCGGCTCCACAAAACTGTTCATACGGCTGCACGATGCCACGGGAAAGCACCACGTGCTTCTGCAAAGCAAGCGGCGCACGGTGGACGTGAGGCACGACCTGATAGACTTCATCGAACAGACACCCGCACTCGACTACGCCATAAACTAAGCCCGGCCACGGCCAGGGGAAGCGGCCAAGCGGCGTGGGCGAGGCAAAAGCGGCACAATATTTGCCATACCGTTAACGTACAATCATAACAAAAACGAATCATGGAAGTGACAATCACAAACGAGAATTTCGAGTCTCTCAAGAACGGCGGACTACCTTTCGTAGTTGACTTCTGGGCCACTTGGTGCGGCCCTTGCCGTGCCATCGCGCCCATCGTGGAAGAGCTGGCAAAGGAATACGACGGCAAGGTGAGCGTCGGCAAGTGCGATGTGGAGGAATGCGAGGAAATAGCCGCAGAGTACGGCATACGCAACATACCCACGCTCATCTTCTTCAAGGACGGCAAGCCGGTCGACAAGCTCGTCGGCGCAGTGCCTAAGGCGAAGATCGAAGAGAAATTCAAAGCCCTGCTCTGACCATGGCCTCGCTGGAAGAAGAACTGCGCCTCGA
>CAZURD010000097.1:1967-4936 GCA_964623445.1 uncultured Prevotella sp.
TCGACGCAGAGGAGGTGTTCTTCGTCGTGCAGGCCGACATGGACTTTCAGGAGCAACAGACAGACTGACCCACGCCATGCCCGGCATGGCACAAAACGCGAGCGGGACGGCCGACAGAGGCCATCCCGCTCGCGTTTGTCGTTTGTAAGCCACGCCACGGTGCGCACATGGCCGCGCCGGCGCGTCTCCGGCGGCAACCCGTCGCAGTCACTTGCCCAAGTCAAGCTCCACCAGCGTTTGTCCCGCTGCCACGGCATCGCCCTCGGCCACGTGTAAGCGGGTGACTACACAGGGCGCGCTCACCTTGCAGTTGGAGTGCATTTTCATCGACTCCAGCACCACGGCCACTGCGCCCGCCTCAAGACGGTCGCCCTCGGCCACGGCCACGCTCACCACCTTGCCCGGCATCGGAGCCACGATTTTGTCGGCCTGCGGCTCTGCCTTGCCATGCCCAAGGTGCAAATACTTGGCCAGCCTGTCCACCACGTCCACATGGAACGAGCGGTGGTAGAGGTTCACGTCGTAGCTCTTACCCCCGTCGCCGCGCACCAGCTCGGCATTGTATGAATATCCGTTGTGCAGTATTGAGCAGCTGCCATTCTCCGCCATCACCACGTCCACGGCGTAGGGCTTGCCGTCAACGGTCAGTTTCACGTTGTTGCCGTCCTTGCTGACGAGCGTCACGTCAGCCACACGGCTGCCTATGTGCATTTCCATTGCTTCTTTTCTCCGTTCCTAAAGGTGCGGCGGCATTGCGCCGCTGCGCTGTCCGCCGCACCGTTCCAAACATATTGTTAAACATCACATGTCTCAATTCGTGCCCGGCCTTTGCCGCCGCCTGCCGCCAATGGCGGAGGCTTCGGAGCGGATGCAGGGCGGGCAGATGGCCGCTTTGGGTCAGATGCGCAGCACACCCCTTTGCAGGCCGAACTCCCACCAGCGGCTTATCGGGCGCTGGTCGGGCAGGCCTTGCGGCTTGTTCTCTTCGAGGTTGAAGAGATAGTCCACGTAGGCCGCTATCAGGGCGATGTTCTCGGTCTCCTCGCTGTCGTCGCCGTGGCGTTGCAGGGTGCGCGAGTTGTGTTCAAGGAACGACGTGTCGTATTCCCCGCGCACAAACGCCGGGGCGAACATGATGCGCCGCAGGTAGCCCACGTTGGTCTTCACGCCGGTGAGCCTGAACTCATACAGCACGCGGCGCATACGCTCAATGGCATACTGCCGCGTGGTGGCCCACACTATCAGCTTGCCTATCATGGGGTCGTAGTGCGGCGGTATGTCGTAGCCCTCATACACATAGCTGTCGAAGCGCACGCCTATACCGCTTGGCTCGGTGAGCTGCCTGATGGTGCCCGGGCAGGGCACGAATCCGTTGTCGGGGTCTTCGGCGCAGATGCGGCACTCTATTGCGTGCCCGCGCTGCACGATGTCGTCCTGCGAGAAGCGCAGCGGCTGGCCGTCGGCGATACGCAGCTGCTCCTTCACGAGGTCTACGCCGACCACCTCCTCCGTTATGGGGTGCTCCACTTGCAGGCGCGTGTTCATCTCGAGGAAATAGTAGTTGAGGTGCTTGTCCACGAGGAACTCTATCGTGCCCGCGCCCCGATAGCCCACGGCCTTGGCCGCCGCCACCGCCTTCTGTCCCATCTCATGCCGCAGTTCGGGCGTAAGCAGCGGCGAGGGACTTTCCTCCACAATCTTTTGGTTGCGCCGCTGCACGGAGCACTCGCGGTCGAAGAGATGCACCACGTTGCCCATCGCGTCGCCAAGCACCTGGAACTCCACGTGGTGCGGCTCTTCGATGTATTTCTCCACATACACCGTGCCATCGCCAAACGAGGCCTCGGCCTCTGACCTTGCGGACTCGAAAGCCTCCTCCACGTCGGCATCGGAGAACGCGAGGCGCATCCCCTTGCCGCCTCCGCCGCGCGAAGCCTTTAGCATCACGGGGTAGCCCGTCTCGCGGCAGACGGCCAAAGCCTGCGCCGCGTCGGACAATGGCTCGGCCGTGCCGGGCACCACGGGAACGCCGGCCGCCATCATGTGCCTGCGAGCCGAAATCTTGTCGCCCATGACCTCCATCGTCTCCGCCGTGGGGCCGATGAACACCAGCCCCGCCGCCTCGCACAGGCGCACAAACGAGGGATTCTCCGACAGGAATCCATAGCCCGGGTGTACGGCATCGGCCTTGCAGGCAAGGGCAACGTCGACAATGCGCCCGGCGTTCAGATAACTCTCGCGCGAATCGGCAGGCCCTATGCAATAGGCCTCGTCGGCGAACATCACGTGGCGTGAGGCACGGTCGGCCTCGGAAAATACTGCCACGGTGCGCAACCCCATCTCACGGCACGAGCGCATCACGCGCACCGCGATCTCGCCACGGTTGGCGACCAATACTTTTCTAATCATGCTGAAAAAATTTCATGCCTCTCCCCCCAGTCCACGAGGGGGATGGCCTCAATCGGCAGGCAGGTCTTCTGACTGACTCCCCTTTCCGAAACCTTCCCGGCCTTCGCAACGCGAAGACCAGTGGTTCTCTGATGTTCTTCGGAAAGGTTGGCGGAGCTTCACAGCAGCGGGACTGTCCGGGATTCTCACCCGATTCCCTTTTAATCCGGTAGCGCAAGGACTTGCGACGCGGAACCATACCAGGCTGCAAAGATAGTGTTTTTCTTCAACACAGCGGCATGCCGCCGCTTCTTTTTGCACCACGGCAACAAAAAACGGCACTGCGGGCGTGCCGAGACTACGGGCATCTGCCAGCTATAATATTAAGGTATATATGCCGCTCGCGACACGTCCGAACCATGCCCCGCCGAAGAATACGCACGCAGCCCAACGGACGGAATCGCGCCCCGTTGCGGGGCGCGGCATTCGTTGCCTTGCAACGGGGCATTAATTGGAGGCCAACGAGGCATTAATTGAACGCCATTTAATGCCTCGTTGCGTTCCATTTAGGCATCTAATTT
>CAZURD010000097.1:5036-7843 GCA_964623445.1 uncultured Prevotella sp.
GGGTTAACTAATGTTAATGAAAGCGGCGGCAATGCCCTTTTACGCCCTTATTGCTTACCTTTGCACTAAGGCTACATGCAGCGGCGGGGCACTTTCCCGCGAGCCTTGCAAACGCCAAAGACGAAACGCCAAAACACGCAACGACGCATGTGTACAAGACAAGTGCTGGCCGCCGTGGCCTTGGTGGCCGCCGTGGCTGCCTGCGGTTCGGGAAGCAACCGCGAGGCGCAAGAACTGCTCGACAGAGCCAACCGGGAGTTCGCCGAAAAGCAGTATGACAAGGCCCTGCGCACGATCGACTCGCTCCGCTATGCCTACCCCAAGGCCATCGAGGAGCGCAAGAAAGCACTGACGCTCTATCAGAACATCGCGCTCAGACAGGCGCAGGAAGACCTCGCCGCCACCGACAGCGCGCTCCAAGCCACAAAGGCTTACTACGCAATAATAAAGGACTCGGTGGAAAAGAAGCGCGCCGCGCTGAAGGCCACCGAGGAGGAACTTTCGACAATGAACCTCACGCGGGCTAAGATGGACTCCCTGCAAGTGAGGTTCGACGTGCAGTGCGAGAAGATAAAGTATATCCACAAGAAGCAAAAGGAGGGGGAGGAAAAGTGACCCCCGGTGCGCACCCGGCGGCTGACGCAACCGCCCGGCGCGCCACCCAAGAACACGACCATGGAACAAAAATCATATAAGCGAACAACAGTCACGGCGGCACTGCCCTACGCCAACGGCGGCATACACATCGGCCACCTCGCCGGCGTCTACGTGCCTGCCGACATCTACGTGCGCTACCTTAGGCTCAAAGGCCAGCCCGTGAAGTTCATCTGCGGAAGCGACGAGCACGGAGTGCCCATCACCATACGCGCAAAGAAAGAGGGCATCACGCCGCAAGCCGTCGTAGACCGCTACCACAAGATGATAAAGGACAGCTTCGAGGAGTTCGGCATATCATTCGACATATACAGCCGCACGTCGTCGGAGACACACGCCAAGATGGCTTCCGACTTCTTCCGCAAGCTCTACGACGAAGGAAAGCTCGTGGAAAAGGAAAGCGAACAATACTACGACGAACAGGCCCGCCAGTTCCTCGCCGACAGATACATCACGGGCGAATGCCCGCACTGCCACAACCCAAAGGCTTACGGCGACCAATGCGAGAAGTGCGGAAGCGACCTCGACCCCACCGAACTCATCAACCCGCAGTCCACTATAAGCGGCTCGAAACCCGTGTTGCGCAAGACGAAGAACTGGTACTTGCCGCTGAACGAATACCAAGAGTGGCTGAAGCAGTGGATTCTCGACGGCCACAAGGAGTGGCGACCGAACGTCTACGGGCAGTGCAAGAGCTGGCTCGACCTCGACCTACAGCCGCGCGCCATGACGCGCGACCTCGACTGGGGCATCCCCGTGCCCGTGGACGGAGCTGAAGGCAAGGTGCTCTACGTGTGGTTCGATGCCCCGATAGGCTACATTTCAAACACCAAAGAACTGCTGCCCGAGGAGTGGGAAACGTGGTGGAAAGACCCGGAGACGCGCCTCGTACACTTCATCGGAAAGGACAACATCGTGTTCCACTGCATCGTGTTCCCCACAATGCTGAAGGCTCACGGCGAATACATACTGCCGGACAACGTGCCCGCAAACGAGTTCCTCAACCTTGAGAACGACAAGATAAGCACGTCGCGAAACTGGGCAGTGTGGCTTCACGAGTACCTGAGGGAAATGCCGGGCAAGCAAGACGTGTTGCGCTACGTGCTGACGGCCAACGCCCCGGAGACGAAGGACAACAACTTCACGTGGAGCGACTTCCAAGACCGCAACAACAACGAACTTGTGGCCATCTACGGGAACTTCGTCAACCGCGCCCTGCAACTCACGAAGAAATACTGGGACGGCGTGGTGCCGGCCTGCGGACAACTCACCGACACCGACAGGCAGGCTCTCGACGAGATGTCGGGAGTGAGAGGGCGCGTGGAGGAAGCCCTCGACCAGTTCAAGTTCCGCGACGCACTGAAGGAGGCAATGGCCCTGGCACGCCTCGGCAACAGGTACATCACGGAGTGCGAGCCGTGGAAAGTGTGGAAGACCGACCCGAAGCGCGTGGAGACAATACTATACGTCTCGCTGCAACTCGTGGCCAACCTCGCCATAGCCTTCGAGCCGTTCCTCCCCTTCAGCAGCGCACGCCTGCGCCGGATGATTGGCATGGAGACCGCCGACTGGAATCGCCTCGGGCAAACAGACCTGCTCACAGCGGGGCAACGCCTCGGCACGCCGGAACTGCTCTTCGAGAAAATAAGCGACGAAGAGATTGCTTTCCAGCTGCAAAAGCTCGCCGACGCGAAACGCGACAGGGAAGCCGCCGTACACAAGGCCGCTGATGTGAAGCCCACGGTGCAGTTCGACGAGTTTGAACGCATGGACATCCGCGTGGGACACGTGGTGGCCTGCGAGCGCGTGAAGAAGTCGGACAAGCTGCTGAAGCTCACCATCGACGACGGCACGGGCGAGCCTCGCACCATCGTTTCGGGCATAGCCAAGCACACAACGCCCGAGGAACTGATTGGCCGCGACGTGCTCTTCATGGCCAACCTCGCCCCGCGCAAGATAATGGGAATAGAGAGCCGAGGAATGGTGCTCTCGGCAGAAGATGCCGACGGCTCGCTGGCCGTCACGACACTGATGCGCCACGCCGCCCCCGGCAGCCAAGTGGGCTAAGGGCAACGGCGAAAGACTAACGCAGGGAGGGTGTGCCGAAACAAGCACACCCTCCCTTTTCATATCATGCCCGGCTCGGCAACATG
>CAZURD010000098.1:0-7824 GCA_964623445.1 uncultured Prevotella sp.
GAGATGGACTACACCGGAATATCCGGAGTGGCGGCAGAGGCGCAGGCGACCGTGCGGACGGGCAACGGCTGCATAGCGGTGGACGGCGCGAGCGGCCTCGTCAGCGTGTACGACCTGTCGGGGGCAATGATAAGCAGCGTGAGGGCTGAGGGCAGCGTGGAGATAGCCGTTCCGCGCGGCGGCGTTTACATAGTAAAGGTGAACGGTCAGACTGTGAAAGTGGCAATGTGACCCGGACGACACGGTATGCCCAAACGACAATAGGCCGCGCCCGCAGTGGGCGCGGCCTATTGTCTTCCATCTCGCCGGAAGCCAATCTGCACGGCACGACCCCAAAATCGCCCGAACCACGCACGAAAGCGGAAGCACAAAGCCGGGAAAAACTTTTTGCAGAAATTCAAAAACAGTTTCTAAAATTGCCTCCTTTTCTTTTGCCATTCGCCAAATTACCCTTAACTTTGCACCAAAGCACAAGCCGCAATGGTGGAATCGGTAGACACGAGGGACTTAAAATCCCTTGGCCAGCAATGGCCGTGCGGGTTCGAGTCCCGCTCGCGGCACTTCCCACTCCTGTTTCATTAGCATATAATCATCATTGCAAAATGACCGATGAAGACTTCGACATCAGGCGTGAAAGAGCCACGGCGGCGGAGCGCGAATTTGAGAACGCGCTCCGCCCGCTGCGCTTTGGCGACTTCAGCGGGCAGAGCAAGGTGGTGGGAAACCTCGAAGTGTTCGTGGAAGCGGCGCGGATGAGGGGCGAACCGCTCGACCACACCCTGCTGCATGGCCCTCCCGGACTCGGGAAGACCACGCTCAGCAACATCATCGCCAACGAGCTGGGAGTGGGATTCAAGATTACGAGCGGCCCCGTGCTCGACAAGCCGGGAGACCTCGCGGGAGTTCTCACGTCGCTCGAAAAGAACGACGTGCTGTTCATCGACGAGATTCACCGCCTGTCGCCCGTGGTGGAGGAATACTTGTATTCGGCGATGGAGGACTTCAGAATCGACATAATGATAGACAAAGGCCCGTCGGCGCGGTCGATTCAGATAGACCTCAACCCCTTTACGCTCGTGGGGGCGACCACGCGCAGCGGCCTGCTTACCGCCCCGTTGCGCGCCCGGTTCGGCATCAACCTGCACCTCGAATACTATGAACCGGAAACGCTCAAGCGCATAATAAGGCGCTCCGCAGGCATACTCGGAGTGCCCATCGACGACGAGGCGGCAATGGAGATAGCGCGCCGCAGCCGTGGCACGCCGCGAATAGCCAACGGACTGCTCCGCCGCGTGAGAGACTTTGCGCAGGTGAAGGGCGACGGGCGGATAGACACGCCGATAGCAAAGCTCTCGCTCGCCGCGCTCAACATCGACAGCTACGGGCTTGACGAGATAGACAACAAGATACTGCTCACCATCATCGACAAGTTCAGGGGAGGCCCCGTGGGCGTCTCCACCATAGCCACGGCCATCGGCGAAGACCCCGGCACAGTGGAGGAGGTGTATGAACCATACCTCATCATGGAGGGATTCATAAAGCGAACGCCGCGCGGACGCATGGCCACCGAGCTGGCTTACAGTCACTTCGGGCGCAACCCCTATAACGGGAACATCATGCAGCAAACGCTGTTCGAGGACTGAACAACGACCAGACACCAAATGAAAACAGGCATCTTCGTGGGCAGCTTCGACCCATTCACAACGGGGCACGAAGCCATCGTGAGGCGCGCACTGGCACTGTTCGACAGGATAGTGATCGGGGTGGGCGTGAACGAAAGGAAGAAATACATGTACAGCACGCAAGTGAGGCTCGGAATCATCGACTCCATCTATGCCGACGAGCCGCGCGTGGAGGCGAAGGCATACAGCGACCTCACGATAGACTTTGCGCGGCGAGAGGGCGCGGAGTTCATCATCAAGGGGGTGCGCAGCATCAAGGACTTTGAGTATGAACGCGAGCAAGCCGACATCAACATGAAAATAGGGGGCATAGACACGGTGATGTTCTACGCCGAACCGCAGTATGAGAGCGTCTCGTCGAGCATGGTGAGGGAGCTGATACACTTCGGAAAGGACGCATCGGAGTTCATCCCGAAGCCGCACGCAAAGACCGACAAGCAGCAACAACAATGATAACATACGGCACAGACGGCGTAAAGATGCCCCCGATAAAGCGGCGCGAGACGACGGCGTGGATAAAGGCGGTGGCTGCCTCGCACGGACGCAAGGTGGGGGAGATAGGCTATATGTTCGTGGACGACGAGCGCATACTCGCCACCAACAACGAATATCTCGGCCACGACTACTACACGGACATCATAACGTTCGACTACGACGAGGGCGACACCATCAACGGCGACATCATCATCAGCCTCGACACGGTGCGCTCCAACGCTGAACAGCTCGGAAAAGCCTACGAGGAGGAACTGCACAGGGTGATAATACACGGCGTGCTCCACCTCTGCGGCATTGACGACAAAGGCCCGGGCGAACGCGAACGCATGGAGGCCGCCGAAGATGCCGCGCTCGCAATGAGAGCCAAGCGGTAGGAGGCAGTAGCGCGGGGAGCGCTTTCTTCTTTGGGGCGAATGGCAAAATGGGGCGTTGCAAGCGGCTCGCACATCATGCCATTCGCCTCATTGTCACAATAAGTCCCATTCCCCAATCACCCACAACCCCAATGGAAAACGACAAAGCCAACGGGCAGGAAGTCCCTCTCTGCTCGCCATCGACTGCGGCGTTCATCGCCGCCAATGCCTCTGCCGACGTGAGGCGGCTGGCACTGCAAGCCCCGCGACACCCCGACGTGGACTTTCCGTTCGCCCTCGACCAGATAGCGGGGCGGCAGACAGCGCGGCGTAAGTTGCCGTCGTGGGCGGCGACAGACGGCGTGGTCTACCCGCCGCACCTCGCCTTGGAGCAGTGTTCGAGCGAGGCCACGGCCTGCTACAAGGCCGCCGTGGCGCGACGGCTGTGCAGCGGCGGACGGCTCGTAGACCTCACTGGGGGCTTCGGCGTGGACTTCGCCTTCATGGCACGCGGCTTCGACAGCGCAACCTACGTGGAGCGTCAGGAGCGGCTCTGCGCCGTGGCACGCCACAACCTGCCGCTGCTGGGACTGGCGGGGGCGGAGGTGGTGTGCGCCGACAGTGCCGACTACCTAGAAACCATGCCCAAGGCCGACCTTATTTATATAGACCCCGCACGGCGCAACGCCTCTGGGGCGCGCACATACGCCATAGCCGACTGCACGCCCGACGTGGCGGAGCTGCGGGAACGGCTGAGGGAGAAGTCGCGGTGGACGATGGTAAAGCTGTCGCCGATGCTCGACTGGCGCAAGGCCGTGGCCGACATGGGAGGCGACGTGGCCGAGCTGCACATCGTGGCCGTGGGCGGCGAATGCAAGGAACTGCTGCTCGTCGTGGGCGACGCAGGCTGCAACGGTATGCGCATACACTGCGTGAACGACGGGACAGACTTCTGCTTCGAGGCTTCGGAGGCCGTGGACGACGGTGGAGGAAAGGGCGTTGAGGGGATAGGCGGACTTGCGGGGATGTATCTTTACGAGCCGCACGCCGCACTGATGAAAGCGGGATGCTTCGGACTGTTGTGCTGGCGGTTCGGCGTGCGGCAAGTGGCGCACGACAGCCACCTGTTCGTCTCCGCCGCGCCCGTGGCCGGATTCCCCGGCCGCTGCTTCGTCATCGAGGCCGCCACAACCATGAACAAGAGGGCAATAAGGCAGGCGTTGGGCGGCATCGACAAGGCCAACATCACCGTGCGCAACTTTCCCTTGGACGTGGCCGCGCTGCGGCGAAGGACAAAAATAAGCGAGGGCGGCAGCATCTATATATTCGCTACCACTCTCGCCGATGGAACTCACGCCTTGCTCGTGTGCGCAAGGCCAGTTTTATAACAGGTATGTATGAAGTTGCAGCCGATGCGTTCCGGCTTTCACCGGACGTTCATTGCCCGCCATGCGGCGGGACGTGCGGTCACTCCGCCGGGCCGATGATTATGATGCAGCGGTTCTTGTCATTCTCGCTGAACGGCTGAACGGTGTCGCCCTTTGCCTCCGTGATGATGCGGTTGGCATCCACGCCATAGTCTTTGACAAGCTGCTCCTTGAAGTTCTCCGCGCGCTGCTTCGAGTATTTCATGTTGACTGCCGCAGTGCCTGTCTGCTTGTCGGCATATCCAGTGATCTTAATCTTGGCCTCGGGGTTGCGCTTCATGTAGTCAGCCACCCTCTGCAACTGGGCTTGTGGCGATTCTGTCTCCACGCCACGGATGTCGTAGAACTTCTCCTCGCGCAGTGTCTCGGGCTTTGGCTCAGGCTTCGGTGCTGGAGCAGGCTCGGGTTTCGGAGCGGGAGGCGCAGGTGCGGGAGCGGGCTTTGGCTCTGGCTTAGGCTCGGGAGCGGGTGCAGGAGGCACGGGCTTCGTCTTGTACTTGTGGCCGAAACGCACGCTAACGCCGAGCATTGCCGTTATCATCCAGTCGTCGCAGTTGCTGTACTTGGAGTTGAAGTGGTCGTTGAGGCTGTTGGCCGCAACTTCGAGCGACACGCCGATGGGCTTCGTCACGTCGGTTTCGAGCCTCACGCCGGCGCGGATGTTGTGGCTCAGCTTAGTGCCGTCCCACACGTTGTTCATGTTGAGCGTGGGGTTGTCGGAGGCAAAGCTGTTGGCACCGTCGTTGCCCCAGGCCGTGTTGAGGCCCACGCCGCCGAGGAGCATGACGTTGACGGCGTAGTGCTGCTTCTTCCCGAAGATGTGGTTGAGGTTGAGGAGCACGTCAATGTCGGACGTAATGTAGTTCCAGTTGTAGTAAGTGCTCTCGTCGCCGAGCTTGAAGCCGCTCTTCGACTTCCATCCGTTGACGTGCAGCCGGAGACCCACCCCGTGGCTGAAGAAGCGGCCGAAGGACAAGCCTGCCGTCCCCGTGATGAGCTTGTTGTTAGTGACATCGGTGGGCGTGAGCTGTATGCCACCCTGTGCCTCAAAGTAATTGTAGGACTTCAGCTCGCCCTTGTCCTTGTCGCTGCCTTGCGCTAAGGCGGTGCATGGAGCCAAAAGCCCCAATGCCAAAGCCATTAGTGTTTGTTTTCTCATAACAATAAAATGTTTGATGTTATTCAGTGGCTGTTCTGCGCCTGCCGCAAGCATTCCCGTTCACACTGTGCGACACAACGCATTGACTATTGCAAAAATACGCCAATTAGTTGAAAAACCAAAACAAATCTTTCTATTTTTGTTTTTTATGCCTACCTTTGCAGCAAAGGCTCGCCGTCACGAGCCTTTCAGCGTGCTTTGTACGCTGTCGGCGCATAAGCCACACAAGGACATTTTCATATCCACAGATGCCACAGACCAAAGACAAGACACTCGCGATTGAGCCGGTGCGCGATGCCCGGGGGCTTGAGGAGTTCATACAGTTCCACTACGATTTGTACAGGGGCGACCCCTACGACGTGCCCAACCTGCGCTCCGACGAGCTGAACACGCTCAGCAAGGAACGCAACGCTGCGTTCGACTTCTGCGAGGCCGAGTACTTCATCGCACGCCGCGCGGGGCGCGTGGTGGGGCGCGTGGCCGCCATCATCAACCGCCACGCCAACGAACGCTGGGGGCAAAAGAACGTGCGCTTCGGGTGGATAGACTTCGTTGACGACATCGAGGTGTCGGCGGCTCTGTTGGGAGCCGTGGAAGACTGGGGGCGCTCCCGTGGCATGGAGTATATCGTCGGGCCGCTGGGCTTCACCGACATGGATCCCGAGGGAATGCTCACGTGGGGCTTCGACCAACTGGGAACGCAAGCCACAATATACAATTACCCGTACTATCCGCAGCACATTGAGAGGCTGGGGGGCTGGGAGAAAGACAACGACTACGTGGAGTTCAAGATGTTTGTGCCCGACAAAATCCCCGAGAAGTACGTGAAGATAGCCGGCATGGTGGAGAAACGCTACAACCTGCACGTGAAGAAGCTCACACGCGCCGACGTGAGGAATGGCTACGGACAGAAGATTTTCGCCGTCATAAACGAGACGTTCAAGAACTTGTATGGCTACTCCGAGCTTACGCCGAAGCAAATCGACCAGTACGTGAGGATGTATCTGCCCATGGCAGACCTCAACCTCGTGACGCTTGTGGAGGACTGGAACGCCGACCGCAAGCTCGTGGGAGTGGGCATCACCATACCGTCGCTCTCCCGCGCATTCCAGAAGTGCCGCGACGGCCGCCTGTTGCCCTTTGGCTGGTGGCACGTGCTGCGCGCACTGAAGTTTCACAAGACCGAGGGCGTCGACCTGCTGCTCATGGGCGTGCTGCCCGAGTACCGCGCGAAAGGCGCAAACGCCCTGATGTTTGCCGACCTCATCCCGCGCTACCAGGCCTACGGCTTCAAGTGGGGCGAGAGCCAAGTGGAGATGGAAACCAACGAGAACGTGCAGAGCCAGTGGCAATACCTCGAAAAGGTGCAGCACAAACGCCGCCGCTGCTACAAGAAGAAGCTGTGATTCCTGATCAAGGCGACTTTTCGTCCTGCGGCGTTCGCGACAGAGGGGGAATGTGTGTCGTATCGTTGGTGTAGATGACGTTTTGCCACAAGCGAGCTTTGCCCCGTTTTGGGAAAGAGAGGATTGCCCTTTCTCCCCGCCTCCACATTCCCCGCACAAGGACATTGCAGAATTGCCCAGCCGTTCGCGCCTTGATTATGGTTACGTGTATGAAGATGGTGGAGTTCAGAGGATAAGGCTGAACTTTCAGTTACGTTTCATCAAATGATTGTTATAAAACGAATGTTATGGACGAAGAGAACAGAATAACAACCGAATACACTGACGAAAACATCCGCCACCTCTCCGACATGGAGCACGTGCGCACCCGGCCGGGCATGTACATAGGCCGGTTGGGCGACGGCTCGCTGCCCGAAGACGGCATATACGTGCTCCTGAAAGAAGTGATAGACAACTCCATCGACGAGTTCAAGATGCAGGCCGGCGACCGCATAGAGATAGAAATCAGCGACAACCTGCGTGTTGGGGTGCGCGACTACGGGCGCGGCATACCGCAGGGCAAGCTCATAGAGGCCGTGAGCGTGCTCAACACGGGTGGCAAGTATGACTCAAAGGCGTTCAAGAAGAGCGTGGGCCTCAACGGAGTGGGCGTGAAAGCCGTCAACGCCCTCAGCTCTACGTTCACCGTCAGCTCCTACCGCGACGGCAAGGTGCGCACGGCCACATTCAGCCGGGGCGTGCTTCAGGGCGACACCACCACCGACACCGACGACGAAAACGGCACATACATATTCTTTGAGCCGGACGACACGCTCTTCACAGACTACTCGTTCCACCCGGACATCGTTGAGACCATGCTCCGCAACTACACCTATCTGAACACGGGCTTGACGATAATGCACAACGGCCGGCGCATCGCCAGTCGCCACGGACTGAAGGATCTGCTCAACGACACGATGACCAACGATGGCATCTACCCCATCGTACACCTCAAAGGCGAAGACATCGAGATAGCGTTCACCCACACCAACCAGTACGGCGAGGAGTACCATTCGTTCGTGAACGGGCAGCACACCACGCAGGGCGGCACCCACCAGAGCGCATTCAAGGAGCACATAGCCAAGACGATAAAGGAATTCTTCGGCAAGAACTTCGAGTACACCGACATACGCAACGGCCTCGTGGCCGCCATCGCGCTCAACGTGGAGGAGCCTATGTTCGAGAGCCAGACCAAGATAAAGCTCGGCTCGCTGACCATGACACCGACGGGAGGCGTGAGCATAAACAAGTATGTGGGCGACT
>CAZURD010000099.1:0-7795 GCA_964623445.1 uncultured Prevotella sp.
CAGAAGCGTTCAATGGTCATGCCAGTGCATTCGGAGAAGAGTTTGCTCAATGCGCTGTAGTCTGAACAGAGCCTGTCTGCCACGAATGCCGATAGCCTCAAACCATTGCGGTGGCCGCCGTGACGCACAAATTCCATGACGGCAATGCGTATGCGTTCCACTGTTTGGCTCTTGCGGTCGTGGAGCAGCTCAAAGCCAAGGCGGCGCATGGCATCGTCCACAGCCTCCATAGCTTGAATAGTCACGACACCTTCAACCTCGGCCACTCCCAGTTCGATGGATATGGGGCGCAAGCCGGCGTTGCGGAGCACACTGTCAACGGCCATTATGCAACGGTCGCATACCATATTCTTTATGTGTAGCGTGGTGGTTTGCATGGCAGTGCCTGTCGTTATGTGCGATGCAAAGTTAGCGAAAAAGTGTGTAAAAGGCGTTGTGTGGTATCGAAACATCAGTTGTCATAATCTTGCGATGCGCATTTTGAATGGTCTTGCATTTTCTTTGACGCTGAATTTCACAATCCCTGCTTCACAAAGTTGGGGATGCGTCTATGTATGGCAAAATCCAAAAACTTTGTCTTTCATTTCGCTTTGCGCCCGCCTTTCACTATCTTTGCACGTATATGAACCAAAATACTTGCGTGGTATGAATTTATTGAAGGCATTGTTTGGCGGCAGTGAAGAGTCGCCCGAGGAGAAGAAGAAAGCCGAGGATGGCCGCCGCTTTGACGTGTTCAAGTATGACGGGGTGCGTGCTGCCAAGATGGGACAGCACGAGTATGCCGTGAAGTGCTATACGGAGGCACTGAAGATTCGTGATGATTTGGAGACGCGCGACTACCTTGCGCAAGCACTAATACAGACCGGACACCCTGCGGAGGCTCTCGAGCAGCTTCGGGTGCTGGCCGAGGCGGAGCTGGACAACGCAGCCATACAGCGACAAATTGCCGTAGTGGCTCATATGGCGGAGGACTATGCGACCATGGAACAGGCCTGCGTGCGAGCCTTGGAACTTGACGGCGACGACCCTAGGGCTCATTACCTTGCCGCGCAGGCTTGCATTGGGCGTGGAGATATGGTGGGCGCAATAGCAAGGCTTACAAAGGCTCTCACCGTTAAGGACGATTTCGCTGAGGCGCGGCTGTTGCGCGGTCAGACCCTTCTTGGCATGGACGATGCCGCATCTGCCGGCGAGGATGCGACAAGGCTTGCTGAGGAACACGGCGACAACGAAGACGTGCTCTTGCTTCTGGCAAGGGTCAAGAGGGCGAGTGGCGAAACCGATGCTGCCATAGAGCTGTATGGCAAGGTTATAGATGTCAATCCGTTCCGCGTCGAGGCTTACAAGGAACGTGGCGCAATTAAGTACGACAAGGGCGATATGCGTGGGGCGCAGGACGATGCCGCCAAGGCGATGGAGCTTGAGCCGGATGGTGTCAAGGGCGTTACTGGCGACTATTCTGCCGAGGGCGTTGAGCAGAAAGTGCGTCAGGCATACAGCAACCTCAATCCGTTTGGCATTTGACAAGAATCAAAACAGCATCCAAACGATTTGAATTGGATAAACAATAATCCCACGGACGCAGGTCACGTCCGTGGGATTATTGTTTTGTCTGTGCGTCGTGCATTGGTGGTGACGCACACAGTGGATTTACTTTATCACCTTTCGGGTGACAACCTTGCCAGACGGCATGGTGGCTTTCATTATGTATATGCCAGTTCCGGGTACGGAAACGCGGCGTCCAGAAAGCGAGTAGTATTCCACGCTGGCGGGCACTTCGTCGGTCGTCACGTCGGAGATGCCTGTGGCCTCTCCGCCATACTGATATTCAAGTGCGATGATGACACACTGTTGTTCACCTGTGTTGGTGAATGTGAGCACGTCTTCAACATTGTCCACGTCAAACGAAACGTGGTCAGGGTTGGACAAATCCTTATAGCAAGTTAGTATGGTCGCCGTTTCCTCGGTGTACTCCACGCCGGCCACCTCAGCCCAGTAATTGGGACGGTTGGGCGCATCGAGGTTGGTGTAGCTCCACAGCGTGATGTTCGTCACCTGTGCTCCTTCGGGCAGGAAGATGCTGTTCTGCGCCCCGTTGGAGCACTTGATGGTGGTGCGGTTGATGGTCTCGCCATTGTAAACCACGTCAATCTTGCTTGCACCGGTGTATGCCTTTGTGAGGTTGCCGGTTACTACGAGCGAGAATCCCTCGGCATCGTCGCCTGCATTGCCCACGAGCATGTTGTTAATGCCACTGTTGTCGTAGGACGCAGTGCTCATGTTGCCCCACGTTAGCAGTGCCGTCTGTAGCCCTTCGGGTGTGTCGGGCGTTTCAGGTTCATCCGGCTCATCGGGGTTGGGGTTCTCCTCGCCGCCCACCACGCGCAGTATGCCTTCGGTGTAGAGATCGGTTGTGTCCCATGTCTGTCCGTCGCCGGGCGTTGCTGGCAGTATTTCTGCAAATGTGCCTGTGATGGCAAGGTTGTTGGATGTGAACACGTGATACTCTGTTGCGTTGTATGGTGCTTCCTCGATGATGCCGTCGTTGATTTGCAGCGTTACGTTTTCGCCGATTATTATGGCTCCGCCCACGGTGATGGTGTTGGCGTATGCGCGGTCGGCCATGACGTTGACGATGGCTCCGTCTTCAAGTTTGAGGCTGCTGGTGAGCGTCAGGCCAGTGCCGTTGGCAATGATCGTGTCTCCGCCTTGTATCGTTGCGCCCTCTTTCAGGGTAACGGTTCCGGCCACACTGCCTTCGCCTGCAAGCGTTGCCCCGTCGTTGACGGTGTATGCGCCGGTGCCGCTGTTAGTGCCGTTGACGATGAGCGAGCCGCCGTTGACAGTAGTAGTGCCGTTGTAGGTGTTGTTGCCTGCGAGCCTCCAAATGCCGGAGCCTTCCTTGATTATTGTGGTGTTTGCGTTGTAGTTGCTGGCGGAGCAGCGGTTGTCTATTACTCCTCGGAACTCCTCGTCACTGTTTGCACTTCCGATGTGCCATATCATCTGAGCGTTGGACGTGTTCTTTGATGATGCCCCAACGTATGTTCCTGCATCGCCGCTGAGACCGCCGATGTAGAGTTCGTCGTTGGTGTTCCAGCTGATCATGCGCGTGTTGCCAGTGAGCTTCACCTTGGTGTTGGGCATTCCGGCGTTCTGTCCAGAAGAGAAGTACAGCATTAGCTGACTGCCGTCGCTATCCGTGCCGACACCGTTGGCCACGAGCGTGCCGTAGAACTGGCTCCAATCGCCTTGCACATACTCGCGCACGTAAGGGATTTGGTATTCCAAAGTGCCACTGCCTGTGACGGTTGACTTGATGGAGCAGTTCCTGTTTATGGCGAATGTGGAGTAAGTGCCCTCCGTCACCTCTATCGGGAAATTATAGGTAAGACCTTTCCCGTTGCCTCCGGTGACGGAGAAGTTGCCTCCTGCGAGGATGAGCTTGCGTGAAGAGTCCTCCTCACCGAGATAGACGTTGCTGCTTGTGAGCGTTGCAAGGTATGGCAGGTTGAGCGAGCCTCCGTCTTTGAGCGTCACGTCGCCGTCGAATTGGAAGAAGCTGGGCGATGATGGTTTAAGCGTTCCGTTGCCGCTGATGTTGAGGTTGCCCTCACCCTCCAATGCGCCAGTCATTTCCACAGATGCAGAGGAGGCAATGTTGAACTCGGTGTCATTGTAGAGCGTGGCGTTGCGGTTGGTGCTGGTCGATGCTCCCGTATAGCTCCACGTGCCACCGTCCCAGATCCAGTTTTGTGCGTCCTCAATGGATGCTCCGATTGCGCTTGGCTCTCCGCCGTCTTTCAGTGAGTTGAAAGCGAATACGCCATCATGTATCACCGTCTGTCCTGTATAGTTGTTGGTGGTCTCCACAGTGAGTGTGCCTGCCCATGTCTTGTTGAGCGAGCCACCGTCGAGCGAGCCATCGCCAGTAATGGTCACGTTGGCGTTGGAGCGGACCACGGTCGCCGTCTTGGTGACAGACTCGGTGAGCGTAATCACTTCGTCTTCCGTCGGGTCGATAAGCCAGTTGTCGTCGTCGCCGACAAACGTCTCGCAGTCGACCATCTCCACAGGCTCCTGCTTGGTGGGTGTGGTCAGCGTTGCGTATTCGGAATATTCCTCGCCTTTATATGCGCGTATGCGGAATGAGTAGCGCGTGCCTGCCTCGAGTCCCTCAACGAGGTATTCTTCAGCTCCGGCGTCTGTCCGGGCAATCTCTTCCCACTCGTCGTCTTTCTGCATTTCCACGATGAATCCTTCTTCGCCCTCGGTGTAGTCGGCCCATCCGATGGTTATCGACGAGCTTGTGGAGGCAGTCGCTTCCACGAGTTGCGGTTCGCGGAGGTATGTGGGTACGGTCTCCTTGGAGATGCTGTTGATGTAGTTCTCGATGTTGGCGTATCCGTTTGCGGCGATGGTCATGGCATCGTCAACCGCCGGATCAGTGCCGTTGGCCGTTTCCCATTCATCGGGCATTCCGTCGCCATCGGTGTCGGTGGGCTTATCGAACGACACTATCGTCCACGACGAAGGCACACCGATGGACAACTGCTCTTCGGAGCTTATCAGCATACCCTCTGTGCCGAACGAGAGACACTCATGCACCATGTAGAAGTCAACGCGGTCGCGGTATGGCAGCGATGCCCCCACTTCCGGCAGGAGCTTCTCTACCAGTTCCTCGGCCTGCCATGTTTCCAGCTGCGGGTAGTTATAGGGCGTATCCATGAAAGTTGGACCGCCGGTGTACTCATCTTGCGGTATTTCGTAGGGGTTGAGCGTGCCGTCGCGGTCGCGATCCTGCCAGTTGTCTTCGGCGTAGATGTGGAAGTCGGCATTGCCGCTGGTGAAAGCATTGCCGCTGCCCGACGGCCCGTTGATGAAGAGGTTGTTGGTTGCATTGACATAGGAGCTGCCGGAGGAGTCGCCTCCCATGAGGAAGCATCCGCTCGACCAGTTGTAGACGATGTTGTTGACATATTGCAGCGCGCCTTTCACCTTATTATTACGGGTGGAGTTGTCGCAGTAGAAGTTGCGGTAGAGCGTGATGCTGTCCGACTGCATCAGTCCGCCTGCCGAGTGCGACAGCAGCCCCTGTCCCATGATGCAGTTGGATATGGTGATGTTCTGTGGCGTTGTGCCTTTGCCGTCAGGGTTGATGGAGAACACCTCGTCAAGTCCCCACGAGAACGAGCAGTGGTCGAATATCATGTTTGCACCGTTGGCGATGCCGGCACAGTCTTTGCCAGAGGTGCCGTTCTTGCCCATGCGGAAGCTCACGTGGCGCACGATGATGTTGTCGGCTCCGGAGAACGACACACCATCGCCATAGATGATGATTCCCTCTCCGGGAGCCGTCTGTCCGGCCACGTAGAGGTTTTTCGAGAACACGAGGCGGCTGTTGATGTTGATGACACCTGCCACGTCGAACACGATGATGCGGTTGGGCTGGCTGATGGCATCACGGAGCGAACCTGTGCCGCTGTCGTTGAGGTTGGTCACGTGGTACACCGTGCCGCCGTTGCGTGCGCCTGTTGCGAAGCGTCCCCAACCTTGTGCTCCGGGAAACGCCAGCTGTTGTGCGGATGCGCACAGACAGCCACCCGCGAGCAGCGCGGAGAATAGCGTAGAAATTTTATGTTTCATGTGCGTATATAGTTGTTAGTTACGATAGTTAGGCAAATTTAATCAAAAGGTTTGTCACTCGGATTTGCGCCGCCAAATATTGCTGTTGTAAAATCAAAAAACAAAGCACAACGGCTTTCCTCGGGGAATGCATTTGCCGGAGGAAAGCCGTTCAGAAAGAGTAGGTGAGTCCGAGGGAGCAGTATTCCTTGAACTGCCAATAGCCGAATTTATCGTCGTAGGTGCCGTCATCGTCGAAACGCGGGTATAGGAAGATGTTCGTGCTTATGTACTTGCTGACCGTGAGCGTGATAGTGTTCTCCCATTCTATCAGCACCCGTTCATAGGTCGTGTATCCGTAGAGGCGCGTCTTCCACTTGATTTGGTCTGCGATGGTCCACGTCAGATCCACCGTGAGCTGCGAACCGAAGTCCTCTGTCGTGTGGTGATCGCCAACAACACCATAGCTGCTGGCTATATCCTTCCTGTCCACGTAGACGAAGTTGAAAGCCAGAGCCGAGATGTTGACCGAGCCGGAGAGCTTCTTGTTCTTTGTCGCCACGGAGTATTCCATACCGATACCCACGCTTAGGTTGAAAGGCGACATGAAGTCGGAATACACTTTCTCGTCGTTGCTTTTCAATCCCTTTGCAAACTGTGTGCTGGCAATCACTTGCAGAGAGTAGTACCACTGTTTTGTGGCCTGCACGCCCAACTTGCCCGTGTATCGGAGCAGGTCGTTGTTTGTCTTGAACGTGTGTATGGTGTCATCGCGCGAGGTCTGGAAGCCGAGCTTCATTTCGAGTTTGTTCTCAAACTTCAGTTTGCTCTTATTGTTGTAGTTGGCTTCAAGTGTTAGGCTGCCTATCATGGAATAGTTGCTCTCTCCGCCATTGTACCAATTTTCCGACACGTAGTTTTGCAACAGTTGTAGGTTGCCGTCGCCGCTGAACGTCCAAAACTTCGGCTTCTTCACCATCACCTGTGGCGGTACAATCTCGATTTCCTCGGGCACGTCGTCGATGTGTTGCGCAAGATCTATGTCCTGACTCATGCGGCGGTCTGTGATGTCGTTGCGTATCGTGCCCGCCTTTTCAAGCCTCTTCTCGCTGTTCACCACGAGGTCGGGACGGTGTAAATATACCCGCATCAGTGCCTTGTCTACCTCCATCGCCGCCTTGTCGTCTTTGTCAACAGAGGCTGTGCCGAGCATTGAGGCCGCTGCCGAGTGGTAGAACGTCAGTGGGGCGAACAGCTGATAGAAGTGGCCGTCGGGTGTCTGTGCTATGGTTTCGAGTTTCATGGTGGCAGAGTCAGCCCTCTGACGCCACAGCAGCAGCGAGTCGGTATAGGCTTTCACCACTGTTGCTGAGTCTGTCGCCATGAGATGTCTGGGCTTCAGTTCCTGATGCGACGCGGCGGACAGCCACGCGGTCATGGTCGCCAGCAGGAGTACAAGAGTGATTCTCAACATGTGCATGTAAACAGATTAGGATTACCTGGAAACATTTTTTCCTTTACCCCGACAGGGTGCGCGACAGACATCGCCGCATTGACAGCGTGGGCGCGTGGCCTTTCGCCTCGCCTGCAAAGGTAAGCAATAAAATCCGTATGTGGCGCAGCCGTGGTTCTAAAATGCCCAGCAGTGGTGCGCGCAGCTCGCCGTTTGGCACAGCCTAACAAGTTTAAGCCACATAAACTCTAAATGAATGCTGAATGAATCGCGCTGTTTACCGATACTTGCAGATATGCAACTAAAAACACCCGTCCGTCCGCCGTTTTTCCTTATGCGTCATATTGCAGGCTGAAACGGCATTAATTGCCATGCAATAAGGCATTAATTGGAGGCTAAAACGGCAGGTATCGCAGTGCAAAACCATAGGTTTTGCAATTCGTTGAACATCAGACGGTTGGCGGGAACGATTGTTGTTGGTGTCGTTAACATAAAAATGTTAACGACTGCGCGTACCTGTTTTTAGCCAAAGGGTTTTGGAGGCTGATTGCAGATAAACACAAACTCTATCACATGTTTTATAACATGAAATAAAATTTGCACGGACTTGAAATAATGCCTACCTTTGCCCTCGTTATCCTGAATACAATCTTTTTACCTTAAATGGCTAATACCTATTGAGCAATGCCCCTCACTGTGAAGTGAGGGGCATTTTCG
>CAZURD010000100.1:0-7715 GCA_964623445.1 uncultured Prevotella sp.
CCATTATTCGAGTCTGCCTGTGTTTGTGAACAGGCGGAATTATACCCTAACAAAAAAGGAAACAAGGAAAAACAAGTTACTGTCTTTGGCCTGACTGCGCCTCATCGGATGGCTGTCGGACATCAAGGTCTGCGTCCGCCTCGCTCTCCTGCGTCGGTTCTGCGCCATGTTCCAAGGTCTGCGGCTCTTTAATCACGTAGCGTTGGTAGTAGGCTATGATAAGCGTAGTGAGCGGCAAGGCTATTATGAGACCTATAAAGCCCAACAGCGTGCCCCACACGGAAAGCGACAACAGCAGCACGGCAGGATTGAGGCGCATGGCCTTGCCCATTATCTTTGGCGTGAGCACCATGTCGGTGATTATCTGCACCACCACAAACACGCCCACCGCCGAGGCCAGCGTCACCCAGAAATTCTGCCCCGTGTCGGCCGCCTTGAGCAGCGACAGCAGCACCATTGGTATCAGTGTCAAGCCATGCACATATGGGATGAGGCTCAATATGCCTGTGAGTATGCCGAGACCGATGGCCATCGGGAAATCTATTATGGTCAAGCCGATGCAGAAGAGCACGCCAATGCACAGGGCCACAAGGCTCTGGCCACGGATATACCTGTTCAACTCGCGCTCAACGTCGCTCACAAGAGCCTGCCAGAACGGGCGGTTCTTCGGGGGAAACATCTTGATGAAGCCTGCGCTTAGCTTTTCGTAGTCGAGCAGTATGAAGAAGAGGTAAAGCAGAGTGATGAGCGATGCCACCACGCTTATTATCACGTTAGCCGTTTGCCCTATCATTGCGAAGAGGCGGGGCATCGTTGCCCTCAGGGCATCTTTCACCTCGTTGTTGTGGAAAAACTTCTGTATGGTCTCGCTGTTGTTCCAAATCCACGTCTTCACGGCCAAGGGGAAGTCGTCCGTGTGCGTCTTCTCTTGCAGGTAACGGTTGACAAGTTCGCCAAGCCTTTCAAACTGCTCAAGCATCGGCGGCACCACCATGTAGACTATCGCGCCTATGACGGCCGCCACGAACGCCAGCGACAGCGTTATGGCCAGCACACGGCTCGGCACGCGCAGGCGGTCTTGCACAAAGCGAACGATGGGGTATATGAGATAAGCGAGAAGCCAGGCAAGGAAGAAAGGCAGCAAAACATCGCTCAAATAGGCTATCACGCTAAGTATGGCAACTGCCACAATGGCTGCGAGCAGCCCCCTCACGAACCTGTCGAATGTGATGATCTTTTCCAGCATAGGCGTTGTCTTGTCGTTGTTTGAATGTATGGCGGGCAAGATTTGCCATGCCCGACGGCCAACCCCGGAAAGGCTATTGTCCCTGCGCCGCACCACCCTTGCCCCTGCGGGCTACTTCCTTGCGATAGCATTCGCGGCACAACGGCTCATATTCGGCGGTCTCCCCGAGCAGCACCCGCCTCTCGCTATCCACGATGCGGTGGCTGACGTAGGCCAATGCGCCGCACCTCACGCAGATGGCGTGAACCTTTGTCACGTCGTCGGCTATGGCGCACAAGGCCGGCATCGGGCCGAATGGCTCACCACGGAAATCCATATCAAGCCCCGCCACGATGACGCGAGTGCCCCGGTTGGCCAGACTGTTGCACACGCGCGGCAGTCCATCGTCGAAAAACTGCGCCTCATCAATGCCCACAACGTCTGTGTCGGAAGCCAGAAGCAGTATCTGTGCCGATGTGTCAATCGGCGTGGAGCGTATCATGCGCTGGTCGTGGCTCACCACGTCCTCCTCCGAATAGCGTGTGTCCATTGCCGGCTTGAATATCTCCACGCTCTGCCGTGCAAACTCCGCGCGGCGCAAGCGGCGTATCAGTTCCTCGGTCTTGCCCGAGAACATGGAGCCGCACACAACTTCAATGCGTCCGTGCCGTTGTGGCTCCAAGGCTAAGTTGTCTGTCATTTGTTGGCAAAAGTACAAAATAGCTTTAAAATTTTACAAAGAAAACGGGCGTTTTTTTGAACGGATACAACAAATAGCTACATTTGCATTGATTATGGGTATATTGTACGTAGTGCCCACTCCTGTGGGGAATATGGAGGACATCACGCTCCGTGCCCTGCACGTGTTGCGCGAAGCCGACCTTGTGCTGGCCGAGGACACACGCACCACGGGTGTCCTGCTGAAGCACCACGGCATCAGCAACCACCTCCTGTCCCACCACAAATTCAACGAACACGACACGTCAGCCTCCGTCATTGCCCGGCTTCAGGCAGGCCAGACGGTGGCTCTCGTGAGCGATGCCGGCACGCCGGGCATCAGCGACCCCGGTTTCTTCCTCGTGCGCGAGGCGGTGCGTGCGGGTGTGGAGGTGCAGTGCCTACCCGGTGCCACAGCGTTCGTCCCTGCCTTGGTGTCCTCCGGGCTGCCGTGCGACAGGTTCGTGTTCGAGGGCTTTCTCCCGCAGAAGAAAGGCCGCCAAAGCCGCCTTGAAGCCCTGTGCGAAGAGACACGCACCATGGTCTTCTACGAATCCCCACACCGCCTGCGCAAGGCCATCGACCAAATGGCAGAGGCTTTCGGCCCAGACCGCCCGGCCTGCGTATGCCGCGAAATATCCAAGCTCCATGAACAATGCCACCGAGGGACACTCGCCGAACTGGCAACGTTCTTCGCCGAAAACGAGCCGAGGGGCGAAATCGTGATCGTTGTGGCCGGGGCTGATAGCAAACAAACCAAGAAAATCAAGAAAAACGAATAAGAAACATGAAAAGACTATTGTTCTTTGGCTTCTGCCTTGCGGCACTGGCCTCGTGCAACCAAGGTAAAGAAGCCGACGGCAAGGTTGCAAAACAGCTTGACTCGCTCAATCAGGTGATAGCCCAGAGAGACACCGAGCTTGATGATCTCATGGCGACCATGAACGAAATCGAAGAGGGTTTCCGCGAAATCAACGAGGCGGAGGGGCGCGTGAGCCTCGCAAAGCAGGGCGAGGGCGCAAACCGCGAGCAACGCATACGGGAAAACATGCAGTTCATCCAATCCACGATGAAGCAAAACCGTGAACTCATCGAGAAGCTGCAAAAGCAATTGCGACAAAGCTCAATAAACAGCGACGAACTCAAACGCACCATCGCCAACCTCACAAAGCAACTGGAGGAGAAGGACAAGGAGATACAGAACCTCCGCGCAGAGCTTGACGCAAAGAACATCCACATCAGCGAACTTGACGAACAAATAGCCAACCTCAGCACGAGCGTCAATTCGCTCACCACCGAGGGACAGGAGAAATCGCAACACATCAGCAAGCAAGACGAGCAACTGAACACGGGATGGTATGTCTTCGGCACGAAGAAAGAGCTTCGCGAGCAAAACATCCTTGACGGCGGAGAAGTCTTGCGTTCCGACTTCAACCGCGACTACTTCACCAAGGTTGACATTCGCGTGACAAAGGAAATCAAGCTCTACTCCAGCTCGGCGAAGATGCTCACGTCCCACCCCGAAAGCAGCTACACCCTGCAACGCGACGCAAACAAGCAGTACGTGCTTCGCATCACCAACCCGCAATCGTTCTGGAGCACAAGCAAATATCTTGTCATTCAGGTGAAATAACCACAACGCATCCCCCGCAACACCTTATTTATTAAGGCGACATTCATATAGCAGCCGGCCCCGCGACACAAGGAAATGCTGTCGCGGGGTCGGCTGTTTTGGCGGGGAGGACAGTCTTGACCTTATCTATTGCAGCTGCGCAAGCCGGACATTCCCTGCATGGTTTCATCATAGGAGAACGGAGGAAAGCGGCCTTGGCAGTTCTTTCAACCGCCGAGGCCGCTTATGCCGGCGCGTTCATCGCGCGATGAACGACTTGTGCTTATTCGTGCTTAAAGGTTCAATATATGCCTACGAGCTTGGAGGTGTATTGTTCAAGAGCCGACTTCAGTTGCGTGATCACGCCATAGTCGGCATCATCGGTGCTGTTGTCGAAAGTCCAACCGAAGTCGCCCTTGTTCAGTCGCCCCGCCCCATAGTAGCCCGTCACAGTGGCGGGCACGTCGGTCGCGGCCGTAGGAGTATATTCGTAGATGATGCTCGGGTCGGTGTCAAAGTTGTTGTAGGCCGTGCCTCCGCTGAGCGTCACGTAGTCGCCGGCCACCTGTTCGTTGCGATCCGCAGCCTCATAGCAGTCGAAGTCCGTCGCGCTTGAAGCCTGCGACACGGGTATGTAAGTCCCGCTTGCGCCCACTTCGGCATATACGTTGCCATAGCTCTTAATCATTCCGCCGTCCTCGCCGGAGAAAGTGCCCGTGCCCTCGGCGTCAGTGCCCTGTTTTGAAATGAGCATCGGCTTCTTGGTGGCGCGGAAGAAGTTGTTCTCCACAAAGACACTCGAACCCATCGTTGCGCCCACGCCATACTTGGAGCAACCGTCGTAGTAGTTGTTCCACACGTGTACGGTCATCGTCCTGACGCGCGGGTGACGCGAATCGCTATGGTCGAACCAGTTGTGGTGATAGTCTATGAGGCAGTCTGTCGTCTCGCTCTTCATGCCGCAGAGCATCGACTTGCCGCAATCCACGAAATGGTTGTAGGCCACGGTGATGCAGGTCGACTTCCCCTTGATGTCTATCGTGCCATCGCCCTTTTCCTGGTCGCTGTCCCCGCCGGTCTGCCCGTAGTACAGGTCGAGGTTGTGAATCCAGCAGTTCTTGTTATTCGTGTCCACAGACACACAGTCGTCCATGCACAGCATTATTGCGAAATTGCGCAGTTCCACGCTCACCGCGTTTCTCATCAGTATGCCGAATCCCCATATCGTGGCATCCTCGCCGATGCCCTCGATGGTGATGTTCATGGGAGTGGTGTTGTTCTTGCCCTTCACCTGCAAGCCCTCGGCGCTGCTGAGCAGGTCGTCCATGTCGCTGTCCGTTATCATTCCTATGAGCCTGACGCACAGCGGCCGCGTCTCGTACCCTTTCTGATAGGCATTTATTATGGCCTGCATCCCCGTGAACGTCTGTTCGCTGCCCTTGCTACTGGTCACGACATCGAGCGTCACGGTCTTGGCCGTAGACGACGTTACGTATATCACCCGCGCATCGTCCTTGAGAGTTCCGTCGCTCTTGTATGCCCCGATGCCCTCGGCATAGTCCTTGAATGCAAATCCCGAGCGGTCGTAGCCTGCCACGGTGATGTTCGATGCAGTGGACGAGGCCGCATCATCTTCCACCCCGTCGACGACAGGCACCACTTTCAGAACGTAGTCGGAACCGGCCGGCAGACCGACCACATCCACCCGTCCATAGGAGCCGTAGTTGCGCACGAGCATGGAGTCCACCCGCGTGAAGTCGGCGTATGGGCCGCCTTTCACGTAGACACGGTAAGTCCCGACGGCTTCGTCTGCCGTCCATTCGGCGTATGCCGTCTCAAACCATCCGTCGGCTCGCGTCAGTTCCACGCCTCCCGCCTCGATGTCGGCACCGCCGCCCTGCTCCTGCGCCTTTGAGAAGCTGATGTTTTTCACGGTCTTCGTGAATCGGTCAAAACTGTCGACACCCTTCGGATGCACATCCACACTGCCCTCTTCACGGTCGATGCTGATGCCATCGAGGTCTTCGGCGTTGTAGAATTTCACCTCATTGCTCAGCATCTTGAGTTGCACTTGCCTCCGGGATGGGTCGAAAGCCGCGTCGAACGCACAGTCCGCGCCACCCGCAGAGCCTTGCCCGGAACCACTGGAAACGCTTATGCTGTACACATAGAGGCCGCCGGTGTTTGTCAGCGTCACGTCCCCATCGGCATCGACAGTGCCCACGTTGGTTTGTTCCTCGGTCGCGGTAGAGTTGAAGTACCCCGATGTTGGTGTCACGTTGGTCACGTTCAGTCCCCTGCTTGCTGAGCTGCTCGATGTCTTGCACCTCACGGTGATGGTGCTTCCCGCCGCCACATCGCCGATTGTGATGGTCGTCGTCTTGTTCATCGCGAGGCGTTTGTTCTTCACGTCAATGCGTATTGCGTCCGACGACGATGCCGTGAACAGCAGCCCTTGCGTGAGAGCCAGTTCCTCCCCGTTTGCGGTCAGCGGCTCGTTGTCGTATGTGCCGATGTTCTTGTACCTGTCGTTGCTGCTCGTGGCCTCGTGTTCCCATGCCTCGGTGTCGGCGGCAAGGTTGGCTATGTCGGTATTGCCCACGGTGGTGAAGTCCCACGTCTGCGCCACGGCAAGCGTCGCGATGGAGGCCACGGCCGCTGTCGCCAGCCATTGCCTTATGCTCTGCGTCTTGTTTTTCATACGGCAAACTACTTTATCACCAATTTCTTTCCGTTCACGATATATATGCCCTTTGGAAGTCCGTCAGTGCTTCCGCCAATATATTGCCCGCCGAGCGAGTAGACTGCGCAGCGCGGATTCTCCACGGCTGCCGTTTCGGTGATGCCGCTCGGGGTCTCGCCCTGGTCGTAGGCAAGGTCGATGGACACGGCCGACATATCGGCCGTCAGCGACGTTCCATCCTCAAAAAGCAGCGTAACGTTGTCTCCGTCGAAGCTGATGCCGGTAGCGAAATTCTCCACCACATCGCCATCCACGGTGACGGTCTGCCACGTGTCGGCCTGCATTGCGGCTGCGGCGGCAAACAAGGCCGATAGAAATAAAAGTCTTTTCATGTTTTAGGTAGTTAGTTTTCAGTGCTTTCACAGCTCTCAAATGTCAGCAGGGCAGTGCCTGCGCCGCGTGAAAAATGTGGCGCGGCATGGCCGGAAACAGCCGTGTTTCCGCCGCGCCGCGCCATACATTGGTCAGTCGTGTACGAGCGTACCAATCGGTTCGCCGTCGAGTACGCGCTTCAGATTGCCCACCACGTCCATGTTGAACACGTATATCGGCAGGCCGTTCTCCTTGCACATGGTGGTTGCCGTGAGGTCCATCACCTTCAGCCCACGGTTGTATATCTCGTCATACGTTATGTCGTCGAACTTCGTCGCCGTCGGGTCTTTCTCCGGGTCTGCGGTGTAGATGCCGTCCACGCGCGTCCCCTTGAGCATAACGTCGGCCTCTATCTCGATGCCGCGCAGTGCCGACCCCGTGTCGGTGGTGAAGTAGGGGCAGCCCGTGCCGGCGGAGAAGATGCACACAGTGCCCTTGCGCAGTGCCTCAATGGCCTTCGGCTTGGAATAGAACTCGCCTATCGGCTCCATGCGTATGGCCGTGAACACCTTGGCTTCCACCCCGATGCTTTCGAGGGCGGAGCACAGCGCAAGCGAGTTGATCACCGTGGCGCACATCCCCATCTGGTCGCCCTTCACGCGGTCGAAGCCTTTCGCCGCGCCGCTAAGTCCCCTGAAGATGTTGCCACCGCCTATCACGATGCCCACCTCTACGCCCATTTCGGCCACCTGCTTAATCTGCATTGCATAGTCGGCCAGCCGTTGCGGGTCGATGCCGTGGCCTTGGTCGCCCATTAGGCTCTCGCCACTTAGCTTCAGCAATATGCGTTTGAACTTTGCCATTTCCTTGTGTTTGAAAGTATGTATTGCGTTATATATAATGTATAGCCACGAAGATTTCCCGCTGCGGAATGCCGAGGCCTCCGCCCGTAATGCGCCGCCGGACGCTGCTTGTCTGCGCCGCATCCCCACCGACGCGCCTCACACGAAAGCCACTTCCTTGAAGGCATAGCTTCGCAACCGCCCGTCGTCGCGCCTCAGCACGAGATGCCCGTCTGCCGCCACGGTCTCTATTGCCGCCGCAAA
>CAZURD010000101.1:0-7516 GCA_964623445.1 uncultured Prevotella sp.
CGGCAGTGGCCGTTTTTATGGGAGCGTTTCGTGGTGTTCCTCCACAACAACTTCTCCCGTGAGGGGCTTTTCGACATTGACATTGCCAATGCCGGGACCGACATAACTACGCTTCGGGAGTTCAAGGAGGCCGACGTGATACACCTTAGCTGGGTAAACCAAGGTATGCTCTCCTTGGCCAACATCCGAAAGATACTCGAAAGCGACAAGCCCGTGGTCTGGACGATGCACGACGCATGGCCTGCCACGGCCATCTGCCACTATACGCGGGGCTGCCAACGCTACCGGGCGCGGTGCCAGAGCTGCCGGATGCTGCCGGGAGGAGGCAGTCCCCACGACCTGGCCGCACGTGTGTGGAACGCAAAGAAGCGTATGCTGGCCGACCACAACATACATTTCGTGGCGTGCAGCCGCTGGCTTGAGGGCGAGGCAAAGGCCAGTGCCCTGCTCGCGGGGCAAAGCGTGACAAGCATACCCAACCCCATCGACACACGCATCTATCGCCCGCTGCCGCGTCGCGAGGCACGCATGGCCGCCGGACTGCCGCTCGACAAGCGCGTGGTGCTATTCGTTTCGCAGCGCGTAACGGCCGTGCGCAAGGGCATGAACTACTTCTCCAAGGCCATGTCGGCACTCGCCGCGAGCGACCCAACGTTCGCCCAGACCACGTGCGTGGCTGTATTGGGCGGCCATGCCGAAGAGGTGACCGACCAACTCGGCCTACCCGCATTCCCATTGGGCTACGTCAACGACGAGCGGCGCATTGTTGAGATCTACAGTTCGGCCGATGTCTACGTCCTTCCGTCATTGGAAGACAACCTCCCGAACACCATCATGGAGGCAATGGCCTGCGGAGTGCCCTGCGTCGGATTCCGCGTTGGCGGCATTCCCGAAATGATCGACCACCAACGAAACGGCTACGTGGCCAAGCTGCGCTCCGCAACCGACCTCGCCAACGGCATAAGGTGGGTGCTCGACGAAGCCGACCACGACTCGCTTTCCCAAGATGCAATCCGAAAGGTGGTGAAAAACTACTCTCAACGCAGCGTGGCTCTGAAATATATCGACATATACAACCAAGCACTGGCGTTCAAACGCTACCGCCTATGACGAGCTTCACCATTGTCACCGTTACGTTCAACGCAGAAGCCGCCATCGGACGCACGCTCGACAGTGTGCTTGTGCAAACCCACCCGGCCATCGAACACCTCATCATCGACGGGGCATCTACCGACAACACCCTTGCCGTCGCACGCCAATACAAGGAAACATCGGCGCGACTTGCGCCCAGCCACACCGTGACCATCGTCTCCGAGGCCGACCACGGCATATACGACGCGATGAACAAGGGGCTTGCGCGAGCCACGGGCGACTACACCGTGTTCCTCAACGCGGGCGACGCTCTGCCCTGCGCGGGCACGGTGGCCATGCTGGCGCGGCTGGCCGAAACCTCGGCGGCAGGCGGCGGGCAGCTCCCCGGGGTGCTCTATGGCGACACGTTGGTCACCGACGACAATGGGAACACGCTCCACCCGCGCCGCCTGCGCCCGCCGAAGAGCCTTTCGTGGAGGTCGTTCCGCAAGGGAATGCTGGTGTGCCATCAGGCTTTCTATGCACTGACCGACATCGCGCGGAACACTCCCTACGACCTGCACTTCCGCCTTTCGGCCGACGTCGACTGGTGCATACGCGTGATGCGAGAGTCCGAACGCCGCCGCCTGCCATTGGTGAACGCCGGCGAAACGATAGCCCTCTACACCGAGCAAGGCCTCTCCACACGCAACCACCGCGCCTCGCTCGCCGAGCGTTTCTGCGTGATGCGCCGTCACTACGGCCTGCTTGTCACCATAGCCATGCACGCGTGGTTTCTCGTCAAGAGGCAGAGATGAGCGCAGAGAGGCATTGACAAGGGTAGGGGGACAGCGCATATTTTGGGTTAAAACACGTTAACCGCATGTGACTTTCGCAGTCTTTCGTGGTCATATAGATAAATGTAGACCATAAAACGACAAAAAAATAACAGGGTAAAATAAACACAACAAAAGAAAGAACGACATGAAACAGACCATTTCAACTGTGGCACTCGCCATCGGCTGCGTGCTCGCAACGGGATGCGCAAGCAAGAAATCGCTTGAAGAATGCCAGACGGAGAACAAGCAACTGACCGACCGCCTGGTGGAACTCGGCCGCAACTATCAGGACACCAAGGAGCAACTGGCCGCCAACACGGCACGCATGACAACGCTGCAAGAACAGCTCGAGCAGCAAAAGACCGACTATGCGGCTCTCCAAGGGGCACTCGACAAGAGCCTTGCAAACGCAGGACAGAACAACATCAGCATTGACAAGCTCGTAGACCAGATAAACGAGTCGAACAAATACATACGCCATCTCGTGGAGATGAAGAGCAAGAGCGACTCGCTCAACATGATACTGACCAACAATCTGACGCGCTCGCTCAGCAAGGAAGAGCTGAGCGAGGTAGACGTGCAGGTGCTCAAGGGCGTGGTCTACATCTCGCTGGCCGACAATATGCTCTACAAGAGCGGCAGCTACGAAATCAACGAGCGCGCAGCGGAGACGCTCAGCAAGATTGCCAAAATCATAATAGACTACAAGGACTACGATGTCTTGATTGAAGGCAACACTGATGACGTGCCAGTGAACACTTCTTCCGCCGCAATGAAGAACATACGCAACAACTGGGACCTCTCCTGCCTCCGCGCATCGAGCGTGGTTCAGGCTCTGCAAAACGAGTACGGAGTTGACCCGAAGCGTCTGACGGCCGGCGGTCGCGGCGAATACAACCCGCTGACGAGCAACGACACGGAGGTGGGCAAGCAGCGCAATCGCCGCACACAAATCATCATCACGCCGAAACTTGACGAGTTCATGGATCTCATCGACGAGGCTCCCGAGACTGAATAAACAGTCTAAGCCGAAGGCATAAAGGATTGAATGAGGCGGTCGCACCCCTCATTCAATCCTTTTCTTTTGTCCCAAATCGTTCGTTGGGCTTCAGACTGATTCTGCGGTCATGCCGGCGAAGAGTTTAACAAAAGGCTCTCCCCGGCGTAATAACGGCCTAACGACCGATTCGGGATTATGAATTTCGCAATCATCCCAAATGTTTTTCGGCTGCAAACAAGCGCGCATTGCCGTTAACATAATTATGTTAAAGATGCCAACGGCATTCGCTCCAATCAACTGTTTGATATTCAGTGAATTGCAAAACCTGCCTTATTGCCCTGCAATTAATGCCTCGTTGGCTTCCAATTAATGCCTCGTTGCATTGCAATTAATGCCGTTTCAGACTGCAATATGACGTACATGGAAAAGCGGTATGCCAATGGCTGTCGTTAGTTGCATATCTGCAAGTAAGGCCAAATCTAAAGGACAGTACTAATTTTTTTCCTGAGCGGATTGCCGACGGCCTCTCCGTCACTCCTCCGTTCCACGTCCGCTCCCGCCGCCGAGCCGCCGCTTTGGGGATTGCTGCTTTTGCGGCTGTGCCCGGTCGCCATGCGCTTGACGGGGGCAAGGACGGCAAAGGCCATGCACAATGCAAACCTTTAAAAAGCAAATAAATGGTTAATATATGCCTGCCTTTCCCGTCCGACAGTCTTTGTCTCACTTTTTTGTACTACCTTTGCAAATGGCGCAACTGCGTCACGGCAATTCGTTGGCAGGTTCGCATTGCCACGATTGTCAGTCATATACAATAATCAACACCAGCATTTTATTTTTATAAAAGCGTTCTTTAAAGATGAGTGAAAAGGAAATAATGGCTCTATTGGAAGGTGCCTATGCGCAAACCCCAACACTGGCTGGGTTTTATCGGAAGTACGATGACCTGCGCAAACAATTTGAGAACCTGCTCGCCAAAAGGGGGGCAGAGCCTGTCGACTTCGGGGTGACATTGCAGAAGATGTTTCCGATGGCAAGGATAATAGACGACTATCAGCGCGAAGGCTTCGAGGACGGACAGTCCTTCCGTGCCGTGCGCATCCTGCCGAGGCTGCTGACAAACACACGCGAAGTGAAGAGAAATCTTCTTTCGGCAATCTATGCACTGCTGCCCGTGAACGCAGAAGGCTGGAAATTGCTGAGCGGCATCGACGAAAAGGCCGACAAGACGCTGTGCGACGGCTTGGGATTCGACAGCCCGCAGAAAGCCGCCACGGCCCTGCTCGGCAACGAATGTGAGTTCAGGCTCGACAGCGCAGTAGGAGAAGTGGGCGTTTTGGTGAGGTTTAAGAAGAAAGACCCGTATTCGCCGAACTTCGTCAGGCATCGGATGATGCCCACAAGACCCCTCACGATGGAGGAGTTCAGGACAAAGGCCATCGATGCCTACAAATACTTGAAAGCCGAAAAGCAGTCGGCATGGATTAATTTCGCACGGTTTGGCTCGCAACTCTGGAAGTGGGGGGCTGACACGAATGGCTTCTCAAACCTGAAGAACGCCATTGATGCCATACCGGGAGAACCGTTTGAGTTTGAAGAGAGAGACACTCCAAACGGCGGACGCGCCCTGTGGCTGAAGCTGCGCGACGACTACGATGCGTACAGCGTAAAGGCAACGCAGGGCAGCGACCTGATGGCAAGGATAATAGTGGCATTCTGTCGTTCCACAAAGGATGGCAACGGATGGAGATCTCTGTCGGAGGTTGGGGCAAAACTCAACAGGCAGGAGGTGTTCAACGCAGGCTACAAAACGCTGAAGGAGGCCGTTCAGGACATCTGTGGCGACATGTTTGAATACCGCGTCGGAGAGGCCGTGAAGCACGAGTCGCCTTTCATGCTGCGACTGGCAAAGGCCGACGGCTCCGCCGAGGAGCAGCCAATGGACAAGGCCAGGCTGCGCGCCATGATTCTGACGGCCTTTGAAAACGCCTCGACCGACATCGACGGCTGGAAGCTGCTGACACACATCGGCGACCAAATTGACAAGGAAAGCTATTTGTCGCTGGGCTACACGCAGCTCTCGCAGGCCGTGGCCGACCTCTTGGGAGGTGCGCTTGAAATGGACTTGGGGCGCGTGAGGCTGGCCAGCACCGGCCGCAACGACAGGTTCGCCAACCGCTATCGGCAGAACTACGGTTACGCCACGTACACCTACAGGAGGCCGGAGGGAATGGAGACGAGGGTGAAAGAGCTTTGGGACTATGCCTTCTTCCCCGACGCGGACGGCAGGCCGGGATGGAACACGGTGATCAACGACCTCGCAGACAAGGCCCTGGAGGAACGGTGGTACTACAAGGAGGGGGATAAAGGAAACAACCCCATCCTGCAAAACTATGTGCTGTTCACGTTCAAGAGATTGCAGCACGAAGACATAAAGGAGCGCGAACGCGCATTCAGGGACGGCCGCAAGCCCAACCTGAAGATACACGAGGAGGAGAACTTTGCCGTCTGGAACACCGGATTGCTCGACAAGCTGTATGAGCCTATCTACGCTTTCTTCAGGCGCAGGACGGCCAAGGACTCGCACAGGGAGCAACCGTGGGAGTTCATCGCGTTCGACAAGTATGCCTACAAGTACCATAACATCATTTCAAGGGAAAACCTGCCGGGACGCGCCGAATATTTCACCGACCCGTCAAGGCTCATCTACGACTGCAAGGCAGGCAAGCCCGAACTCAACGAGGAGCACATACTGTTCGGCAACGTGAAGCGGCTGCCGCTGGCGTTCATAAAGCGCGAGGCTCCGAGCAGCTTCGTCTTCGACGAGCATATCAAGGAAAAGAGCCGGGAGGAGCAGGATGAATACTACCGGGGCATGGTGGAAGCGATGAGCGACAACCCCAACTGGCTGCGCGAACTGAAGACGCGATTGTCCAACGAAGTGGAGCGGGCCGTGACCCAAGTGGCATGGAACTACCGCACGGCAATACCCGTCTACGACACGTGCAGGCAGCAACTGTCGCTCCTGCTGCCGCTCGCACTCGGCGACGGGAACACTGTCGATACCGCACTCGTGGTGATGAGGCAGAAGTATAAAGGCCACTATGAGGGCAAGACCATATTCACTCTCGACATGGCCTACAACAACGCAAGGCTCATATCGCGCCTCGACCCCGGATGGCTCGTGACGGGATTGCCCACGGCAAACGACTGAAGACACGCAGGACAGGGCAAGGCATGGACGTGAAACGCCCATGACCTTGCCCCAAACGCATCGCTATGGACAAGAGGGAACTAATGGCGCGGGCCATAAGGCTGGCGGAAGAGAGTGTGATGGCCGGCGGAGGGCCGTTCGGCGCAGTGGTGGCCAAAGGCGGGGAGATTGTGGCCGAGGCGGCCAACAGCGTGACACCGGACGACGACCCTACTGCCCACGCAGAGGTGAACGCCATTAGGAAGGCCGCCAAGAGGCTGCAAACACACGACCTCAAAGGCTGCGAGATATTCACGTCGTGCGAGCCTTGCCCGATGTGCCTTGGCGCAATATACTGGGCGCACATAGACAAGGTGTACTACGCGAACGACCGCAAGGATGCCGCGCGTATCGGATTCGACGACGACTTCATCTACAAGGAGCTGTCGCTCGACCCGGAACAGAGGCAGAAACCGTCGGAAATTCTCATGGCGGAGGAAGCCAAGAGGGCGTTCCAGATGTGGGAAGAGAAAGCCGACAAGCAGGAATATTGACGCGAGGGACGCATAAGCGGCAGGCGGCCAATGCCCTGCCGCGACGTCACGAGGGCGAGCACATAAAGAGAACGGGGCGCACCGCAAGTGCGCCCCGTTTTTCGTCATGTTCCGGAATGGCTCCCAGCATCAGAAGTTCACGCCGAGATTGATGTTGAAGCTGCGCGTGTGCGAGCCGTCAAAGTCGTCGTGGCACACGTTGGAAAGGCCGATGTCGTAGGCCATTTCCAAATATATCATTTGGTATTCCGCGCCGCATCCGATGCGGAGGCCGCCGTCGAAACGCTGGAATCTTTCGCCCGAGAACGATGCATAGCGCGTCCTGTTGGCCCAGTCCTTGGTCTTTCCCGACACGCCCAGGGCGAGATAGCCGCCCAGGAAAGGTTGGATCGAGAACTCATCGGTGAAGTTGTAGATGTATTTGGCCACTATCGGCACTTCAAGATAGTTGAGGTTGAAAGTGATTTTCGTTCCCGTTCTATCGCCCTTGCCTCCTTTCTCGGTGTAGTAGAGACCCGTTTCGAGGTAGACGGGAGCCGCAGCAGACAGCTGGAAGCCGGCCACCGCCCCGATGTTGAGGCCAGCTTGCACCCTGCCGCCGTCGAGTTCGGCCGCGTCGGAGTTCACCGTGGCCAGTGCCAGCCCAAGGCGTAAGCCATAATAGCGGGAGCGTTCGGACGGATAGTCGTTGCCACCGGCATGGTGGTATTGCGCCAATGCGGGCAACGACATTGCGATGGCGAGCATGGCAAGCAATGTTTTTCTCATAAATCCTTTGTGTTTGAATCGTAATGTGCTATTGTTTGCAAAGTTATTGCATAATTGGCTTAGTGCAAAAACATTTGCGCTAAAAAAGTGCGCC
>CAZURD010000102.1:0-7461 GCA_964623445.1 uncultured Prevotella sp.
CTCCGTGCAACGCATTGGTATTAAATAATTTACGAAAGCTGCCTTATTGGTCTCCAATAAGGCATTCGTTGGCCTGCAATAAGGTATTAATTGCATTGCAATGAGGCATCCGTTGCAATGCGATGAGGGCTACAGTAAAGTTGAAAGGGTAAGATTGCACACTTCCTGCTTTACTGTAGCCCCGTCATTTTGCGCAAAATGAAGCCTTTGGCCAGACTTCGCGTTGCCGTTTATTCAGCTTCGGATTGGCCGTCTGCTGCTTCAAGACGGTTGTCAATGTTGTCTCCTTCGGTTGGAGCCAGCTCTTCGTCAAATGCAGTGATTCCGTTGTTCACCAATATGTCGTACCACTGAAGCAGTTTCTTTATGTCGCTGACGTGTACGCGGTCGCGGTCGAAATCAGGCAATGCTTTTGCCAAATAGTTGCGCAACTGGTTTCCGCTGGCTTTGCGGTAGTCCATGGAACAGGGCTTTGTCTGCTCCAACTCACCGATGGCTGTGAGCACTTTGTGGAGGGGCACATCGCCCGTCTCTGTGTAAATGGATATGTCTGAAAGCGACGACACCTTGTCTGTTGCGAATGCCGGAATCCGCCTGTGGGTTTCATCGAGTGCTTCAACAATAAGGGTGTTCTTTGCTCTGGATACGAGCTTGTAAAGTCCGGGCTTGCCCGAGATGGATAAGATGGTCTGTAACATAGTTGTCAATGAGATAAATACTTTATTTTGGCCATAAGTTCTTCTATCTGTGTGTCGATGCTGCGCACGCCATCGTTGACGATGACGAAATCAGCACGTTTGCATAGTTCTTCCTGATTCATTTGCTGCGACATCCACTGGCGCACTTTGTCTTCGCTAACGCCGTCGCGTTGCATTACTCGTTGTATTCTCACCTGCTCGGGGGCGGAAACAGCAACTATGTAGTTGACAAGTCTGTCGAACCCCGACTCGAAGATAATGGCGCACTCCATCCATTGCATACCGCTCGAAATGAAATCTTGTGCTACGGCGGGATGCAATATGTTGTTCAAGCGTTGGGCGTTGGCTTTCGATGCGAGCAGGAACTGCGTGAGGAGTGGCTTGTTGGGCTTTCCGTCTATGTAAGCGTCTTGGCCGATGAGGCTCACGAGGCTTTGCCTTACCTTGTCAGATGTAATCATGAGTTGCTTCGCTGCATTGTCGCAGTTGTATATGCGCACACCTTGCGAAGCAAGACGTTGGCACACAAAGCTCTTGCCGCAGCCAATGCCGCCGGTGATACCAATCTTCATTCTTCCTCGATTAAGTAGTCCACCTGCTCAACGTTGAGAGACGGGCGTGATATGCCGCTTGGCACCGTGATTAAGTGAATGTTGCACTTGTCCGACGGCTTGCGCGCTATCTCGTTGTAGTCGACGACCACGGTGAAGTCGTCGGCTTTGAGACCCCTGAAGCGGCTCACGCCTGTAACGAAATTCACTGTGACCTTTGACGGGAACGTGCGTATCACTTTGCCTGCCGGCACATTGATGCCCTTGATGGGGATGTCGCTTATGCTTTCCTCTGTTAGCACATCCGTGCTGAATGCGATTTTTATTATGTCGGGAACGGTTTTCACGCCCTTTATCTTTTGGAGTTTGCACTCCACCGTGAGCGTGTCGCGGAAATCCGTGTAGCTAAGTTGCTCCGTGTAAATCTCTTTTATGCTGTCAAGACGTTCCTGTGATGCGTATATCGTAACGCTGTCGGGGAAGTATTCCACCTGTGAGATGAAGTAGGGGTGTTCAGGCGACACGCTCCCCGTCCATTTTACCGGCACACGTTTGCTGAGGCCGTAGTTATAGAATATTTCGAGCTTGTCAGGCTTTGACCCGACAATTTTCGTAGTGGCAGAGAGTTGACGGTAGGCAAGTCGTTGCAATTCGGTTGACGTTACCGTGCTATAACCATTTCCTTGCGTGTATGCGTTAAAGTCTATTTCAATGGGGCTTACGCCGTCTCCGTAGAGATAGCCTATTATAACAAGCCCTTTGTCTTGGATTGTAACCTTTATTGTGTCTGTGTCATCGGACGTGAGCACGACGTTCTTTGGTATATTGACAATGCGTACAGGCATTTCAATCTCTTTCTCGTAGGTCTCGTTGAGGGCCATCATCAGCCAGAATATGCCTGCGAGAGCGAGGAAAAAAAGAAAGGTCAGGAATTCCTTGTTCACGGAACTGAACAAGAAATCCCTGACCGTGTGCCTTATGTCACGCTTGTTGTCCATATCTCCATTCACACGAAGGCCGGTCGTCGGCATCCCGACCGTTTACTTGTTGGTGAGTGTGCTTGCGGTATCTTTGTAGATGCTGCCTTTGTCAACGCGAATCACCACGCCATGGGAGATTTCCAATTCCACGATGTTTGCGGCGAGGTCAACCTTTTTCACCTTGCCGTAGATGCCGCCGCCGGTCACGACCTGATCGCCTTCCTTGATGGAGTTGCGGAAGTTCTGGACTTCTTTTTGCTTTTTCTGCTGCGGGCGTATCATGAAAAAATACATGATTACAAACATCAGCGCAATCATGATGAAGAACGACATCATTCCTCCACCTTGTCCTGCTTGTGCTTCTAAGATAATTGTTGTCATTGTGTTTATTGGTGTATGTGTTATTGCTGTCCTTGTCCGTCCGCCTGTTCTTCCATGTTGTTCTGTGCCTTGCGTGTGGAGCGCGGCGCATCAATGTGCTTCATTAGCCGTCCGGTGTTGATGAGGTGGCGTGCTATGGAGTCAAGCATTCCGTTAATGTAGCCTCCGCTCCTTGGTGTGCTGTAGAGCTTGGCAATGTCCACAAACTCGTTGATGGTCACGCTGATGGGGATGGTCGGGAAGTTCACGATTTCCGCCAACGCTATCTGCATGATTACGATGTCCATATAGGCAAGCCTGCTGAAATCCCAGTTGCGCGATGCCTCGCTCATGTAGCGTTGGTATTCCTCGGCATTTAGGATGGACGCGCGAAACAGCTTTCGGGCATATTCCCGGTCTTCTTCGCTGTCGTATTCAGGCAAAAGCTCTTGCCGTGAGCCGTTTTTCTCCTCGAAGCGCTTGATTGTCTTGAGCACGAACGTGTCGACAATCTCTTTGTCGTCGTTCCAGTAGAGGCTTTGCTCTTCAAGCAAGGCATCAAGGTCTTCGTTCTCTTGTATTAAGGTGCGGTATATCTTGCGCCACAGTTCACGGTCGGAAAGGTAGTCATCGCAAGGGCTTGCCATATAGTCCTTGTATGGCTGGCTGTCTGTTATTTGCTTGAAGAGCTTCTTTATGAACTCGTGTTCGTCGCCCCATGACTTCTTTTGCGATTCACAGAAATCATTGAGCGACTTGTTGTTTTCCAGTTGTATGGCGAATCTGTTATATGCAAACTTTTGCGAAGGCATGTCTGTTCCCTCGCGCTTTGCTCTGGCTTGCTCCAGTTCAAGTTGTCGCCTGGCTTCTTTTGTGATGGCAACCATCAGTGACAACAGGTAATTGTACAGGTCATATGCCTTTGAGAGGCTGAAAAATAGCTCTTTTTCGGCCGAGTCAATGTTTTTGTTGCCGTTTTGATAGTATGCGTATGTCAGCTGCACTATCTTAATCCTGATGATCTCTCTGTTTATCATACCGTGCTTGTTCGATTCTCCAATCATTCGGGCTGAGCCGTTGTGAGGCCATACCTGTGTGCAAAATTAGGTAAAAGTCACTTAACGTGCAAGAAAAGCCGCCTGTAATTGAGTTTTTTTAGAATAAGCCTTTGCACGTTAGGTGAAAAGGCGTAACTTTGCACCGCTTTTTCAGGCACATCGGTTGTCATTCCGTGTGATGGTGAATTAAGCAGATTACAAAACTTAATTTTAGAGTAACACATTATGAAAGAAATTGAACTTGAAGGCAAGGTGCGCACTGCCATAGGCAAGAAGGCATCTAAACTGCTGCGCAAGGAGGGCTGGGTGCCCTGCAACATTTATGGTGAGAAGCGTGGGGAGGACGGTATGCCCGTGGCTCTTTCCTGTGCCGTTCCAATGTCGGAGCTGCGCAAAGTGATTTACACTCCTCATGTTTACCTGATTCGTCTTGTCATAGACGGTGTGTGCCACACAACGGTGCTGAAAGAGTTGCAATTCCACCCCGTGACGGATGCAGTGCTGCACGTTGACTTGTATGAGGTCAGCGAAGACCGCCCCGTTACGATTGGAATACCCGTTAAGCTCAATGGACTGGCACAGGGTGTGCGCGATGGTGGTCGCATAAACCTCTCCATCCGCAAGATCAATGTCTGCGCTCCTTATCCCAACATTCCCGAGCAGCTCAACATTGATGTCACCAGCCTGGGTCTTGGAAAGAGCATCAAGGTCGGCGACCTTAGCTTTGAAGGACTGGAGCTTGTCACTCCCACAAATGTCATTGTCTGCTCCGTGAAAGCTACACGTGCCTCCAGGTCGGCAGCGGCCGCCGAGGCATCAGCATCTAAGTAATGGACAAATTCTTGATTGTGGGTTTGGGCAACGTGGGCGTAGACTACGAAGGCACCAGACACAACACAGGATTCATGGTATTGGACGCCTTTGCAAAGGCGTCCAATATTGTTTTTTCCGATCGACGCTATGGCTTTGTGGCGGAGACGTCGCTTCGTGGCCGGCGTGTGATTCTGCTGAAGCCATCCACTTTTATGAATCTTAGCGGCAATGCGGTTCGCTATTGGCTTGAAAAAGAGCACATCGACATTCAGCGGTTGCTCGTGGTTGTGGACGACCTTGCGTTGCCCCTCGGTTCTCTTCGCCTGAAAGCGTCAGGTAGCAACGCCGGCCACAACGGCCTTGGCCACATACAACAAGTGTTGGGCACGGAACGCTACTGCCGTCTGCGGGTTGGCATTGGCAATGATTTCCAGCGCGGTATGCAGGTGGAGTGGGTGCTCGGACGTTATAGTTCCGATGAGCTTGCCACGCTTCAACCCTGCATAGAGACTGCGTGCGAGATTATAAAGAGTTTTGTTCTGGCTGGTGTAGACATAACGATGAACCAATATAACAAACGCAAAGCATAGATGGTCAGTGAGGCGAGGATAGACAAGTGGCTGTGGGCGGCGCGTATTTACAAGACGCGCTCCCTCGCCGCCGATGCCTGCAAGAACGGGCGTATAACTATAGGTGGCGTGACGGTGAAGCCGTCGCACATGGTGAAAGCTGGCGAAACGGTTTGTGTGCGTAAGCCGCCAATCACTTATTCCTTTAAGATATTGCAGCCAATAGAGCAGCGGGTGGGGGCAAAGCTGTTGCCGGACATTTATGAGAATGTGACTTCAGCTGACCAATACGAACTGCTTGAGATGAATCGCATAAGTGGTTTTGTGAACAGGGCGCGTGGCACAGGTCGTCCGACAAAAAAGGAACGCCGTTCGCTCGATGCTTTCATGGGGCCGGCCGAGAGCGGAGATTTTGTAGATTTGGATGACATCGAAGAAGACGAATAGGTTCTTTGAGCGTCATTCGTTTTTTTGCGGGATAATAAATTATCACACAAACACAATATTAATAACTAAAAAGACAACCAACAAGATGAATGCAAAGCTGAAACTTCTGACGCTCTGCGCGGCCGTTCCCTTCCTCGCATCGTGCCTTAACGACGATGGCTCCACGGGGCAGTTCTTTGGACTTGACACCAACTCGTCTTCTTACATCTATGCAAACACGGCCTCGTCTTATGTGGCATTCGGTTCAACAGGCCGTTGGACCATGACCCAAGGGCAGGGGAGCGACTGGTGTACAATTTCCATAACAGAAGGCTATGCTGCTTATTACGCCATGCCGGTGTACTTCAAACTCAACACAACGGGGGAAAAGCGGACGGCTCTGTTCACGGCTCGCAATACGAGTGCAGACAATGTTTACCTCACGTTCTCCGTTCTCCAGTATGCTTGTCGTGGCGATGGCAGCTATGGCGATTCGCCGCTGGCCACCGGCGTTAGCGGAAGCGATGGCTCAAAAATAACGATAGACTATGACACCCTGTGTCGTCCGACGTCGTTTTTGATGACAAAGGATGGCCAGACTCTCCACGACATTGAGATTTCCTATAGCCGTTCGGATACCACGGTCACTGTCAACGACGGCTCGGCCTCGCTTGTTGGCGAGTATGATTCAGGCTATCAGCCCGATTTGCTTGTCGCAAGCCATGACACTCTGGGCTATTTCGATCAGCAAAGTTTCACGGGCGGTTCCTCTGCTTTCAATGTAGTGTGGACCCGTTCCACGGGCGAGAAGATGGTGCAGGCGGTGCGTTTCCCCGGTCAGTCGCCGCGTTCGGGTTCCCCCGACACAGGCTATTGGGCTGATAGCATACGCTATATCCACTGGTATGCCGATGGGACGGAGCGGCGTGAGTTCATGGCCATCGAGTACGATGAAAGCGTGAGCAACCTCCGTCAGACTGTCGACGTGAACCAACTTCTGCTCGGCGTGGAAGATTGCAATCCTTTCCAGTTCATGGCTCTGCTTAGCGATGCCCGTTGCCAATACGTCATTTCCACTGCAACGACAGACGATGGGGCTTTCAACGTCTCCACCACGACCAATGCCGACGGCAGCGTGAACACAATGACCGTCACCGATAAACAAGGTGAGCAAGTGACCTACACTTTTGCCTACACAAGCGTGGATGAATGATGGTAAACGTCGCGATATTTGTTTCCGGCAACGGCACGAACTGTGAGAACATCATTCGCCATTTCCAAGGAAGTGACAAGGTGCGCATTGCGCTCGTGCTTAGCAATCGTGCGGATGCCTATGCTCTCGTCCGTGCAGAGCGGTTGGGCGTGAAGACGGCCGTGATGGGACGCTCCGACTTCTCCGATGAAGCCAAGCTCACGTCCTTGCTTGATGCTCACGCGGTGGATTTCATCGTTCTTGCGGGATTCCTTCTGATGATTCCACCGTTCCTCACGGCACGCTATCCCCGCCGGATTGTCAACATACACCCGGCTCTTCTCCCTAAGTATGGGGGCAAGGGTATGTACGGCCATCATGTCCATGAGGCCGTGGTGGCCAATCGTGAAAGCCAGACAGGCATCACTATACATTATGTTAACGATGTCTGCGATGGCGGCGAGATAATATTCCAGGCCACCACGCCTGTTCTTCCCGGATTCACTCTCGATGATGTGGCGCAGGCTGTTCATCTGCTTGAACAGCGATATTATCCGGAAGTTTTGTCCAATACGATTTGCAGGGAATTCCATCTGTGAGCTGATTTCCCTCTGCGGATACGATTTTTGGGGAGGATTGCCTTTGGCTTTCCTCCCCAAATTGTTTTTAGTTGTTATGTCGGGAAGAGCCTTTCGGCAAACTCTTCGCCATGCCCGCCTAACCAGCAAAATCGCAACCGAAATGCGGGCTTATTGTCCCTGTGTTTCAATCGATGCCTTATTGGCTTTCAACGGATGCCTTATTGCATTGCGAT
>CAZURD010000103.1:0-7425 GCA_964623445.1 uncultured Prevotella sp.
GGCCGCAACGACGCGACCGCATCTCCTACGACGGGGAACTGGAGGAGCAGTGAACACCGAGGGAGTATGCTGAAGTTGGGAGAAACGCATCATACAAGAATCACTCTATGCAAAAAAGAAGCGACTATAAATTTTCAATCCTTATCCCTACATGGAACAACCTTGACTTTCTCAAGCTGTGCGTTGAGAGCATTCGCAAGAACTCTGTGTACCAACACCAAGTGATAATCTACGTAAACGATGGGAGCGACGGCACTATCGACTGGGTGAAGTCGCAAGGTCTTGACCACGTACACAGCAGTACAAACGTGGGAGTGTGTCTGGCTCTCAATGCGCTGCGACCGCTGGCAAAGGCTGAATACATCTGTTTTATGAACGATGACATGTATGTTTGCCCTGCCTGGGACAAGCATCTGTGCGACGAGATTGAGGCCATTGGACACAAGATGTTTTTCCTTTCCTCCACGCTGATACAGCCAAGGCCGTTTTTCTGCAAAAGCGTCATTGCCCCGGCCAACTACGGCGAGACCGTCGAGGAGTTCGACGAAGAACGCCTACTGAAGGAGTTCGATAGCCTCCCGCACCCCGACTGGTTCGGTTCCACATGGCCGCCAAACGTTGTCCACCGCGACATGTGGGACCTTGTGGGCGGATACAGCATAGAGTTTTCGCCCGGAATGTATAGCGACCCCGATTTCTCCGCCAAGCTGTGGCTTGCTGGCGTGCGCATCTTCAAGGGCGTGTCGAAAAGCCGAGTCTACCACTTCGAGGCACGCACGACAGGCAGAATCAGGAAAAACAAAGGCAACGCACAGTTCCTTCTGAAGTATGGCATCACGTCGTCGACGTTCATGCGCTATGTCCTTAAACGCGGTGAGCCATTCGACGGAAGCAAACTGGCGGCATTCAACAAACGCGGCCTGTCGAGAAACATCATCAGGAGCAAGGCGAAGAGCGTCCTCGTCTGCCTTAAAGGGCTGACGGACAATAGCTTATTGTGCAGGGGGGGGGGAATGAAACCCTAATTTTCAATCTACCTATTATTCTCAACAGAGAGGGTGTACCAAGACAGGTACGCCCTCTTTGTGCTTAAAAAAGAGTGCAAGCCCATTTTGGCGCAACTCGGAAATCAGTGGCGAAAGTGGGAGTTTTGTGGACGATGTACCGAAACACACAGCACGACCAACCACAAATTCATACCCAACCTTTTGCCAAACAAGGTTAAAATGTTATATTTGCACAAAGCATGACAAGCAAAAACAAAAGTCAACAGGCAGGCGGCGGCATTTCCGTCGTCATCAACACGTGCAACGCCGCGCGCCACCTTGAACGTGTGCTGCGCTCCGTCGAGGCTTTCGACGAGGTGGTGGTGTGCGACATGGAGAGCACCGACGACACAGCGGAGATAGCCCGCAGGCACGGATGCCGCGTGGTGACGTTCCCAAAAGGCGACTGCAAGAGCGCGGAGCCGGCGCGCACTTTCGCCATACAGTCGGCGCGGTGCAAATGGGTTCTCGTGGTCGATGCCGACGAACTCGTTACGCCCGAGTTGCATGACTACCTCTACAAGCGCATCGCCTCGCCCAACTGCCCGCACGGCCTATGGCTGCCGAGGGTCAACTACTTCATGGGACGCCCCATGCGATGCAGCTATCCTGACTACATCCTGCGCTTCTTCATACGCGAAGGCACAACGTGGCCGCCATTCGTACACACGTTTCCCACGGTCAGCGGACGGCAGGAACACGTGCCCGCAGGCCGCCGCGACCTCGCCCTCATGCACCTTGCGAACGACCGCATGGCCACAATCGTGGAGAAGACCAACCGCTACACCGACAACGAGGTGGAGAAGAAAAGCACGAAACGCTACGGCGTGGCCGCCCTGCTTTGGCGGCCGGCATGGCGGTTTTTCAAGGCATACGTGCTGAAGCGCGGATTCATGGACGGGCGCGAGGGCTTTGTCTGCGCCTGCTACGAGGCGTTATACCAGTTTGTGATGGTAAGCAAGATAATGGAAAGGCGCATCCGCCGCGAGGTGTGAGCGGCCGACGTAACGCCAGAGAGCCGGCTGATTCCCCACAAACCGAAGAGCGAACGAAAAGACGATGACAGATGTTCCACCAAAGCAAACTGAACAATAAGCTACAAACCTTATCAAAGAAAAGAGGGAGATGACAAAGGAACGAAGACTGATTGCAATATCTACGGTAGAAGACCCGCGCACACACGCGATTGTGAAGGCTCGCGCCGATGTCGATGCCGTAGTGGAGAGCTGCGGCTACAGGATGTTGCGCCTTGGTAGCAGCTCATCGATAGGCATCGTCAGGGTGATTCGTCGCCACTACGACAACTTCACAATTGGGCTGCGCCTGCGTGCCACGGACAAGGTGTTCCTGCAATTTCCCTACGTCCACAACGGCCAGGGGAAGTTCTACGACAACCTGTTCGGCAGCGGCGCGAGGGTCGACTGCATCATACACGACATCGACTCGATTCGCAAGTCCGATACGGAACTCCATGAGGAGTTGCGCCAACTGTCGCGCTGCCACACCATCATCGCCCACACGCTGGCCATGAAGCGGGTTCTCGAAGAGCGTGGCTTCGACGGCAAGCGCATCAGGACGCTGGGGCTTTTCCCCTACATCACGGACGACGCGATGCACGAGTTTGCCGAAGACGACGCATCTACTGTGGTCTTCGCGGGCAACATGGAGAAGAGCGGATTCATCAACCTCCTCCACGGCATTGCTTCGCCAAGGCTCCGCTTCAGCCTCTACGGCACGAACTTTGGCAACTTCCGCGCAACAGACCACGTGAAGTATTGCGGCACTTTCATGCCCGCTCATCCCGGCGGGATACGCGGCGGCTGGGGACTGGTGTGGGACGGCCCAGAGCTGGACACGTGCAGCGGTCTCCTCGGCAACTACCTGCGCTACAATTCCTCTCACAAGGCATCTATGTACTTAGCCGTCGGCCTGCCCCTGATAGTGTGGTCGGAGTCGTCGCTCCGCAGTTTAGTGGAGAGCCGTGGCATCGGATTCGCCATAAGTTCACTCAGTGAACTTCCTTCCGTGCTGGCCTCCATACCGCAAGGGCGCATCAACGACATGCGAGCGGCTGCCCGCGCGATGGCCGCAGAGGTGAGGGCTGGCAGCAACCTGCGCCTCCTCCTACGGGAGCTTTAACCCAAATCTGTCATTAAGCCGTTATTACGCTTTAACGAAATTGTGGCTGTTTTTCAAGAGCGGGGAGGCTGTTTCGACAAGACGAAACAGCCTCCCCGCTCGTTTTTACACGTTTGCACTTGCAAACGGATTGAAGAAGAGAGTGCGGCAGGGTGCTGCCCGCCGCGCCGCCAAGCTCAGAATCTCACGAGCTTGAACGGCTTTTGGCCTATCAGTGCGCCGATGCGAGGGAAGCCGCTGTTGTACATCCGCCCTGTTTTCAGCAGGAACACGCGCTCGGCGCGGCTCAACGTGAGCAGGTCGGCGAAGCTCTTCACTTGCTCTGCGTGTGTAGCGTCGGTGGAATAGTCTATGTGCTTCAAGCTGCCGGGTACTCTGTGAGCGTATGGCAACCGCCCCGTGGCATAATCGAGGAAGCCTACACTGTCTGACGTGAGCAACAATGGGAGTTGAGGCCGGAGTGAATTGTGAAGACGCTCTATTTCTGACACGCACCTCTGCATCAGTTCCTCGCGCTCTTGCACGGGAAGTATCGGATATTCCCCCATCCCCTCCTTGAAATCGCCGAGCAGCTGCTGGAAGCGGCACGTGACTGCCACATACTTCCCGCCGATTTCCCGCTGCACCGCACTCACGGCCTCTTCCACGTCCTCCGCAGGCTTGAACAGTTCGGCGAAGAGCGGCGCGAAAGCCCGTGAGTTCTTCAGATGGGCGTTGGTGTAGACGTGAATCTGCCTAAAGTCTTTCTTGAAGTTCTGCACAAACCACAGTCGCTGGAAGCCCTGTTCCACGTGCGTCCCGTTTGAGCCGCAAAAGATTGGCAGCGCGTCGAGGCTGTTGTACGACAGCTCCTCATCGCCAACAGTCCAGTCGACGGCGTTTGGCCGCATGTAGTCTTCAAGGCGGAAAGGATGGCAGAAGTGTATCCTGAAGTCCAGTCCGAGGCTCTTGCACACAGAGTACACCGACACGATGCCGCGCAGGCGGTCGCACAAGCCGCCGTGGTGCATTCGCCCATCGGCCATGAACACCACTATCTTCCGCTCGTTCGTAGCTCGCGGCGCATCCTCGGTGTAGTATTTCGCAACATACTTCCTCACCTCGCGCCGCCACTTGCCGCGCTGCTTGAAAATGTTTTGGAACACATTCTGGATGTCCTTGCCCACCACGTGGGGCAAGCCCTCCTTTCCTTTCATTGGTATCATGGTTGCCTGTCAGTTTGTCGTTTCGTCGGGGAAGAGCCGTTTCACCAGTGCCACGAGGCGGCGTTGCGTGTTCGGAATGCGCACGCGCAGCGGGGTGTCGCCAAGCGGGATGTCGCGAATGGCTTCCCTTTCGCCGTCAATGCCACCGCCCATCAAGTATGATTTCAAGAAAAATTCGCTTTCCATGCGATTCCATTCCTCCTTGTTGCCCCAATAATGGCCAATCCAACTGTCGGCAGCCGCAAGGCCGACGGTCTCCAGCAAGGCTATCGACAGTGAGTATTGCTCTATCATTCGCTTCTCAACACCGTCAGCCAACATCCAGTCGCAAAGCTCCAGGGCCAGCGAAAGCGTTTCGGAGACTTTCGGCCCGGGAATCCCCACCACCCCGGCATTCCACATACAGTGTCGCTCCCCTATGGTAATGCCGTGGCACGTGCGTCCCTTTACTTGCTTCCACATTCTCAACGAGCGCGACATCATGTCCTTGGGATGCCCCTCATTGAGGTGCATCATGCCCTTTCCCTCGGCAAGCGTGGAATGGATGCCGGCAGACGCGCCCTTGAGAAAAGTGTCGCTGTCGAGATAGAGCAAGTCGCGGCCAGGATATTTCTCGGCAAGTTTCTGCATGGCCTTTATCTTGACACGCCAAAAGAAGTGGTATTCACCCTCCCATTCTGACAAGTCTTCATTGGTGATGGGTATGGTGTCAATGAAGCTGAAGCGTTCGTAGTATTCAGGCGAGGTGGTTATCACGTGTATGTGGTCGTCCTGCTCCAGTCCCTCGAGCATGGTGCGCATCGAGAAGTGCGCCTGAATGTGGTCTGAAAGGCGATTGCCAAACACAAGGTAAAGTATTTCCATTTCCCTTATTCTATGTTCCTGAAGAGGTAATCGAACTTCTTGAAGCTGTCGGGCGTGGGCTGCTCGCCGGCGGAGCGCATCCACCACAGCGGCGTGTCGCGGTACATGGAGGCCACGAGCGAGAACGTGCTTGGCGGCCCCATGATGCAGTGGCAGAGCGAGAGCAGGCAGAGGTCGTCGGCCTCTCCCCCGCGAGGGAAGCTGACGGCGATGCCGGGCAGGAGCTTGGCCATCTTCGCGGGGTCGGGCTGCGGGGCGTTGCCGCAGACTATGGCGCAGACGCGCCGCCCGGGGAAGAGAGCCGCCACGCGGGCTATGGCCTGTGCGTAAGCCTCGTCGGAGAAGTAGTATCGCCCGCCGTTCCACGTGGCGTAGTCGCCCCGCCGCACGTGTACGCCGATGGCCACGTCGGCTCCTGCGGTGCAGCGGGCGAACGTCTGCGCCGCCCGCTCGGCTATCTCGGGCTTGAAGGCGAACAGCCGCACGATTTCGTCGCGGTACTTGATGAACAGGTCGTAGAACCTGACGTACCACCCCTCCACCACCACGTGCCTGCTGCGGAGCATCCGCCACTCATTGGCGGCAGTGTCGGCGCACGGCTCGTGGAATGCCACCACGGGCAGCAGCCCCACGGCTGCAGCGGCCTTTGCGGCGACGTAGGTGGGGAAGTTGTGGTGGGGAGTGTCGCAGATGTGGAAGTACGGGTACTTGTATGCGAAGCGCATCGACATCGTTTGCCGCCCGTGCTCCCGCCCCCAGGCGTAGACGTGGCCGTATTGCAGCACGTTGTTGCACATGCGGCCCTTGTCCCTTGCGAATATCATTGTGGCTGTCGTGGAATTGGTGGATTCCCGTTGCCGAGGCTGGGGCTTACAGCTCAGCCCTGATCTTGGCCGCGATGGCCTCCATCTCGCCGGCTTCGAGGCTCAGTTTCGGGTTGGAGAAGAGCATGTCGCGCTCGGTCTGCATGGGTATGAGGTGGATGTGCGCGTGCGGCACTTCCAGCCCGAGCACGGCCATGCCCACCTTGCGGCAGGGGAAAGCCTTGCCTATGGCCTTAGCCACGCGCTTGGCGAAGACCGTCATCTGCGCCAGCTCGTCGTCTTCGAGGTCGAAGATGTAGTCCACCTCGCGCCTCGGGATCACCAGCGTGTGCCCTTTCGCGATGGGGTTGATGTCGAGGAAGGCGTAGAACCGCTCGTCCTCCGCCACCTTGTAGCTCGGTATCTCGCCCGAGGCTATGCGTGAGAAAATGCTTGCCATGGTTGCGTCCTCCCTCTCAGGCTATGCTTATGCTGTCGATGCGCAGGCGTATCGTGCCGCGCGGAATCTTTATCTCCACCTCGTCGCCCACTTTCTTGCCGAGCAGTCCCTGGGCGATGGGGGTCATTATCGATATTTTGCCCTCGCGCAGGTTGGCCTCGCTCTCGCTCACGATGGTGTAGCTCATCTTCGCCTTGTTGGCCATGTTGGTCATCTCCACCTTGGTGAGAATCTGCACGCAGTCGGCGCTGAGCCTCGACGTGTCCACGATCTTGGCCTCCTGCAGGGCCACTTTCAGCTGGTTTATCTTGTCCTCAAGGTGAGCCTGTGCCTCCTTGGCGGCCTCATACTCCGAGTTTTCACTCAAATCTCCCTTGTCACGTGCCTCGGCTATGGCTGCCGATGCCTTCGGACGCTCGACGCTCTCAAGGCGTCGTAGCTCGGCTACCATCTTGTCGTAGCCCTCTTGCGACATGTATGCCATGACTCAAATGTTTTGGTTGCTCTTTTTAACTGATTGTCTGTCGATTAGCGGCACGGGGACTTTTGGACGAGTGTCAAAAATAAAGAATCCCGGCATTTCTGTATGCCGGAATCCTTGTCCCTCATTTGTGTTTATCTGCCTTTGGTTGCAAAGTTATGAATTATTGGCGAACGGGCAAAGCCTGCGGCGTTAAAAAAGCCTGCACCGGAGTTTCCGTGGAAGCCCCGTTGGCAGGCTCGCTGCGCTCGCCGGAATTTGCATAGGCGTGCCGTTGCGTCGCAACGGGGCATTAATTGGAGCGCAACGAGGCATTAAATGGAACGCAACGAGGCATTAATTGGTCGCCAATTAATGCCTCGTTGCAACGTATTGGGATTCAGTGTGTTGGCACGCCGCAGCGCGCCTTGCCCGGGATTGCCCCGTT
>CAZURD010000104.1:0-7315 GCA_964623445.1 uncultured Prevotella sp.
CACTGTTTCCCAAATTATTCGGCTACCTTTGCCACCGTAAGAAAACCTAAATAGCAAACCTAAAATGGCCAAACCAAAGGAGATGCTGCTCACCGCAGCCTTTGCCGCACTTGCCCTCGGGACTGCGGCGCGCGACACTTACAACTTCAACATCGGCTGGACCATCGGCGACGACAAGCGCGAAGTGACGCTGCCGCGCGCCTGGAACGAGGATGAAGCCTTCCGCGTGTACATACACGACATGAGCGATTCCGTCGTGGTCTACCGCAAGACGTTCTCCCTGCCACGCTCCGCCGAGGGCAGGCGCGTGTTCATCGAGTTCGAGGGGGCGCGCCAGGCCGCCGAGGTAACGGTCAACGGGGAGCGCGTCGGGCTTCACGAGAACGGCGTGATGGCCTTCGGCTACGAGCTTACGCCCTACCTGCGGCGCGGCAAGAACACTATCGAGGTGCGCACAGACAACGACTGGCACTACCGCGAACAGGCCACGGGACAGACATTCCAGTGGAACAACAACAACTTCAACTCCAACTACGGCGGCCTCGTGAAGAACGTTTGGCTTCACGTCACCGATGATGTCTACCAGACGTTGCCGCTCTATTCCGGCCTCGGAACCACTGGGCAATATGTCTACGCCAAGGATTTCGACATGGCAAACCGCCAGGCCACCATCTGCGTGGAGAGCCAAGTGATGAACGCCACCGATGCCGCCGTCACGCACCGCCTTGCCGTCAGCCTCGCCGAACTCGACGGGCGGCAGGTCACTGCCTTTGTGGGCGAGGAGGTGACGATACCCGCCCACTCCACGGCCACGCTCCGCGCCGAGGGCCGCGCCTACGGGCTGCATTTCTGGAGCTGGGGCTATGGCTACCTTTACAATGTGGAAACGGCCGTGGGCACGGACACCGTGACCACGACGACAGGCTTCCGCAAGACCGAGTTCCGCAACGGCATGGTCTACCTCAACGACCGCGTGATGATGCTCCACGGCTATGCCCAGCGTTCGAGCAACGAGTGGCCGGGCGTGGGAATGTCCGTACCGGCGTGGCTCAGCGACTATTCCAACGACCTGTTCGTGAAGAGCGGGGGCAACATCGTGCGCTGGATGCACGTCACCCCGTGGAAGCAGGACGTGGAATCGTGCGACCGCGTGGGGCTGCCGCAGGCCATGCCGGCGGGCGATGCAGAGAAAGACAGCCAAGGACGGCAGTGGGAACAGCGAATGGAACTGATGCGCGATGCCATCATCTACAACCGCAACAACCCCAGCATCCTTTTCTATGAGTGTGGCAACCAGCGCATATCGGCGGAGCACATGGTGGCAATGAAGGCCATACGCGACGAGTACGACCCGCACGGCGGGCGTGCCATCGGCTGCCGCGAGATGCTCGACAGGCCGGAGGCGGAGTACGGCGGCGAGATGCTTTACGTCAACAAGAGCGCGACGAAGCCGATGTGGATGATGGAATACTGCCGCGATGAAGCGTTGCGGTGGTACTGGAACTCGTGGAGCTACCCGTTTCACAAGGAGGGCGACGGCCCGCTCTACCGCGATGCGCCTGCCGATGCCTACAACCACAATAACGATGAGTTCGTGCGCGAACTTGTGGCACGTTGGCATGAGTACTGGCTCGAACGCCCCGGCAGCGGCACCAAGGTTAATTCGGGCGGCGCAAAGATCATATTCAGCGACACGCAGACCCACGGCCGCTCCGCCGACAACTATCGCGTGAGCGGCGTTGTGGACCCGATGCGCATTCCCAAGGATGCTTTCTATGCCCATCAGGTGATGTGGGACTGCTGGGTGGACGACCTTGAACCGAGAGCTTACATCGTGGGGCACTGGAACTACAGCCTCGGCGAGCGCATTCCCACGGTCTACGTCGTGTCGTCTGCCGACAGCGTGGTGCTTGAGCAGGACGGCCGCCGCACCGCCCCCACGGAGCATCTCTACCGCTTTCTCTACGTGTTCAAGGACTATGAGTACACTTCCCCGCGCCTATCGGCCATAGGGTTCGATGCCGAAGGCAACGAGGTTACGCAGTGTTCCATCGCGACTGCGGGCGAGCCGGCAGCCCTGCGCCTCACTCCCATCATCAACCCCACGGGCTGGAAAGCCGACGGTGCCGACCTCGCGCTGGTTGAGGTGGAGGTGGTCGATGCCGAAGGCCGGCGTTGCCCGCTGGCCAACCAGCTCGTGAGCTACTCCCTCGACGGCCCTGCCGAGTGGCGGGGCGGCGTGGCCAAGGGCGCGGGCAACCATGCCTTTTGCGACACTCTGCCCGTGGAGTGCGGCGTGAGCCGCGTGATGCTGCGCTCGAAAGCCAAGGCCGGCACTGTGAAACTCACCGCGCGCGTCGATGGCCTGCCCGCAGCCACGGTGACACTCGCCACCGAGAGCGTGCCCGCCGAGGGCGGACTGTCGGCGTGGCGACCGTCCGACGGCCTCCGCCCGGTGCTCGACCGAGACGAGACGCCGGCCACACCGTCGTTCCGCCAGTGGCGGCGCGGGGTGCAGATAGTCAGTGCCGTGGCCGGAAGCGGTGGCGACCCGCAGCTCAGCTACGACACGTTTGAGAACACTTCGTGGGACAGCAGCAACAAGCGCGACTCGGCTTGGATAACATATACGCTTGCGGAGCGCACGCGCATCGACGACATCTGCGTGAAGATGAAAGGCTTCCGAGCCACCACCTACCCCATTGCGGTATATGCCGGCGACTCGCTCGTGTGGCAGGGATGGACACCCAAGGCTCTGAGCTACATACACATACCGCTAAAGGACGCTCCCGAGACAGACACCTACACCATACGCTCTCTCGGGGCGAGCACCACGCGCGATGCCTTTGGGGCTGTGAAAGAACTTGACGCTGCCAACGACGAGAAAGTGGCGGAGGGCAAGTCTGCCATCAAGATAATTGAGATTGAGTTCCTGAAGAATATGGAGTGAATGCCGGGGGCACAGGCATCAGCCCCTGAAACGCATACGGCCAAGGAGCGAGACGCGGAAAAGCCGCCTTCACTCCTTGGCCGTCTTGTTTCTGTTTAAGTTGCCCTTTGCCTCCTTAACCGCAATCGTTCGCAGGCCGCCGAGAGCCTGTCAGAGGATGGCAAGTCCGCCTTTTGACGCTCGCCCCTACTGTCCGCCGAGCTTATCGAAGTATTCGATAATGTCGTCCCACGTCTTGAACGTCTCCGAGCCGAGTTCGATGCGGGTGCCGGTGAAGTTCTCCGAGCCGCAGACGGGAGCGGAGTCTATCAGGTAGTCGCCGTAGAGCAGGTCGCGCCGGTTTGTCATCACGAGGCGGTCGTATGCCGGTGCGCCGATGTTGTCGGCCACCCACTGCGCCATTTCCACGCAGTGCGCCAGGTCGTTCGTGGGCGCTTTTGCCACAGGCCTCACGTCGTATGCCTCAATCAGCTGCCTGTAAGCCTTCAGTGCGCTGGGCAGTTGCTGCCCGTTGCGCTCCAGCGTGTCTTCCACGGCGATGTAGACGATGCGCCGCTCGCGGCCCTCCTGCCTGTCGTCAATCCATCTGACCACGGGCAGCACGGTGTGAAGCAGCACGCTGTCGTTCAGCCTGTGGCCTCCGTGGAAGTGTATTGCGTTGGGATAGTGGGCCGCGAACATGGCGTAGGTGTCCACAACATCGTCCTCCAGCCCGAACAGTCCGTAGACGCGCCGCCGCTCCCCGTCATCCACGTCGCTGAAGCATTGCTCCGTGGCGGAGCGGTATTCCTCCATGAGTTGCTTTGTCATCATAAACTCCCGCAGTCCGTCGGCGCGCGGGTTGAGGAACGTGACGCGCCCGAGCATGTTGTTTCGCAGTATGTCCGAACCCATCTGGAACGCTGGGTTCACGAGTATGCGGTCGATGCCGTGCAGCATTTCGGCGTACATCCCACCCATCGACGTGCCTATCACGAGTGCCGGCTTCTCCTCGTCGCACGTGCGCCGCAGCAGCTCAATGGCCTCGGCAGGGTGTACGGGCAGGTCGGGCGCAATGACTTCAGCCTGCGGCAGGAGTTCGCGCAGGCGCGTCACCGTGCCGGAACTGCCCGACGAGGCAAACCCGTGGACATAGAGCAGCCGCTTGCCGCTCATCAGTTCGGGATAGGTTTTTTGTATAACGTTGTCCATAGGTCAGTGGATTAAGGCCTGGGTATTCCGTGCCTCGCCCGTTTACTAATCCAAGAACCCTTGCCGGCGGAGGGCTTCAAGCAGTCCGACGGACATGGATTCGCAGTCCTGCTTGGTGTATCTGATGTCGGTGAACACCTGTGCAAGCGTCTCCTTATGGTTGATTTCGCAGAAGTGCTTGTTCTCTTCGAGAGCCTCCTTGGCGCAGTAGTGCCGGTCGATGTCGGCGGGCGAATAGTCGTGGTAGGTCTCCTCGTGCGTGAAGGCGGCGGTCTCCAGTCGGTCGGAGAGCGGCGGGTTCTCGTCGGGCCAGCCCACGGTGAGCGTGGCCACGGGCATCACCAGTCGCGGCAGTTGCAGCGCGTCGATTATGGCCTGCGGCATGTAGACCGTCGTTCCGAGGTAGCACAGGCCGAGGCCGCGCTCCTCTGCGAGGTTGCAGAACGTCTGCGTGAACAGCAGCGCATCGGTGGCGGCGTTGATGAACGACAGGAAATTGTCGTATCCCGGCGTTGCCTTGCGGTTCAGGCACCATTGCGTCGTGCGGTTATAGTCGGCGCAGACGGTCAGCACCACGGGTGCTTCCGTCACCATCGGCTGGTTGAAGTGTGCGGGGGCGAGCTTCGCCTTGCCCTCCTCCGAGCGCGTCACCACGATGCTGTAAAGCTGGAGGTTGCCCATCGTCTGCGTGCGTGCAGCTTCGCTGAGCAGCTCGTTGAGCAGTTCGGGTGTCACGTCGCGCTTTGAATACTTGCGTATCGTTCGTCTTGTCTTGATGGTCTGCATGGTTGATATTATAGGTTTTGTTGAGTTCTTGTCCGTCCGTTCATTCGCTTTCGCCGCGCAGTATGCTCACCATAAGGCGTGCGGCGTTGGCCGGCGCACCGGGTTCGCCAAGGCGTTTGGCCACCTCCTCATAGCCCCGCAGCATCTCTTCGCGCCCGTCCCCGCCGGGGAGTAGTCGCCCGAGCGCACTCCTCATGTTGTCGACGGAGAACGTGTCGGCCACCAGTTCGGGCACCACCTCGCGCCCCGCGATGAGGTTCACGAGCGAGATGAACGGCACTTTTATGACGCGCCGGCGCAGGAACGCGGTGAGCCGGGGCAGCGGCATTTCGTAGCACACCACCTGCGGCACTCTGAACAGGGCCGTTTCAAGCGTTGCCGTGCCACTGGTGACGAGGGCGGCGGTGGCGGAGGCGAGCAGCTGGTAAGTCTGTCCGTGGACGATTTTAGCCCCTGTGCCGGCGAGGAACGGCTCGTAGAACTCCGTTTCCACCGATGGCGCACCCGCCACCACCACCTGATAGTCGCCGAACGCGGCCGCAGCGCGGAGCATATCGGGCAGGTTGTCTTTTATCTCCTGCTTCCGCGAGCCGGCCAGAACGGCAATCACGGGTCGACCGAAGTCGGGCAGTAGCGTTGCAGCGGCGGGGTCGAAAGCGGCCACCTCGTCGGCCGTGGGGTTGCCAACGTAGTGTATGGGGAAGCCGTGCTTGCCCTCGTAGAAGTCCTTTTCAAACGGCAGTATGCAGAACATCTCGCTCACGTCGCGCTTGATGGCCTTTATGCGGTATTCCTTCCACGCCCATATCTTGGGCGAGATGTAGTAGAACACGGGGGCGATGTCGCGCTGCTTGACGTAGCGCGCTATGCTGAGGTTGAAGCCGGGGTAGTCCACGAGTATCACGGCATCGGGCTGCCACTGCTCAATGTCGCGCTTGCAGCTGGCCATGCTCCGCAGGATGGTGCGCAGGTGGAGCAGCACCGGCACGAAGCCCATGTAAGCCAGCTCCCTGAAGTGGCGCACGCGCTCGCCTCCCTCAGCCTCCATGAGGTCGCCGCCGATGAAGCGGAACTGCGCGCCGGGGTCGTGCCGGCGCAGTTCGCGCATGAGGCGCGAGGCGTGCAGGTCGCCGCTTGCCTCCCCGGCGATGATGTAGTATTTCATTGTTCAAGCCCCTTCAGCCCGCTCATTGCGTCGTATGCGGTCACGTCGATGGTGGTTGGCGTTATGGCCACGTATCCGTGGCTCAGTGCCCAGTTGTCCGTGTCGCCGGCTTCCGGCTCGTCGTTGGTGTATTGCCCCACCATCCAATAGTAGTCGTAGCCTCGCGGGTGGGCGCACTTCACCACCTCGCGACCCCACGTGCCATGCGCCATGCGGCACACGCGCACGCCCCGGAACCCGTCGTCGGTCAGCGGGAAGTTGACGTTGAGGCACACTCCGCGCGGCAGTCCCTGCCGGAGCACGGTGTCGGCAATCCGCCGCACGTAGGGCGTGAGCGGCTCAAAGTTGGCATCGTCGCGATGGTCGCAGAGCGAGAAGGCCACGGAGGGGATGTATTTCATGCAGCCCTCCATCGTCACGCCCATCGTCCCGGAGTAGTGGGTGTTCACCGATGCGTTGTCGCCGTGGTTTATTCCGCCCACAATCATTGCAGGGCGGCGCGGGCACAGTTCGCTCAGTGCCACCTTAACGCAGTCGACGGGCGTGCCGCTGCACGACCACACCTCAGCTCCCGCCCACGGGCGGCGACGCTTCAGGCGCAGCGGGTCGTAGGCGGAAAAGGCGCGCGAATAGCCACTGCGGGCACTTTCGGGGGCGCACACGAGCACCTCGCCCATGTCGGCGAGCATCTCCACGAGGCAGCGCAGCCCACGGGCGTGGTAGCCATCGTCGTTGGATATGAGTATAAGAGGCTTGTTGTTTGGCATATAAGTGCTGTTGTCGTTTCGGCAAGGCATGTCTGTCCACGGGCAGCAACCTTGCCTGTGCAAAGATAGCGAAAGACGGGCGCAAAGTGAAGAGAAAAACAAAGAAACTGTTTTGAATTTCCACAAGAAAGTTTTTCTTGGCTTTTTGCTTCCGCTTTCGTGCGTGGTTCGGGTGATTTTTTTGCCTTTTCCGCTCCTGCGCTTCGTCAGATAGCCCGCTCCGTCAGGACTCATTCGCCCCGCCAGCTGCCCTGCACACGGCTTTATCGTGTAAAGAAAAAAGCAAGGATTTAACACTCTCGCGGCGCATCGAAATAGGGATGAACTCCCCGATTTTGCGTGGCGGCGTAAGCGTCCTTGCCGCAATTTTTGTCAATTTATAATCACAGACGGGGCAATTTGACAGCTTTCGCGCCACTTTTCATGCCGAAACGCGCCGCAACGGATGCCCCGTTG
>CAZURD010000105.1:0-2834 GCA_964623445.1 uncultured Prevotella sp.
GTCTGCGGGTCGCGGGCGTGCCAGTCCTTTATGGTGCAGTAAGTGCCGTTGTGCCTGAAGATGTTGTCCGTGCGGCATCCCTCGCAAGCGGTAACTGTCCGTGTGGTTTCTCCGAAAAGGTCGGTGAATGTTTCCTCCCTGTCGCGGCAACTGCCGGGCACAACGCCTTTCAGTCCATCCATCTGCCACACGTTCCACGAAACGATGTAGGCGATGTAGTTGACCGACTTCGCCAGCGGGTCTTTGCCGAACTTGGCGCGGTAGTATTCCACAAAGGAGGCGAGCATGGATTCGCGCGCAATGAGCAGGCTGTCGCCCTGCCATTCGTAGGCATAGATGCTCTTGAAAGCCTCCTGCGCGGCCTTCAGCCATTCGCCTGCGGTGTCTGTGTTCTCGCTGACCACACGCAGTTTGCGATCGAGCAGTCCTGTGCGGTCGGAAAGCGGAATGGCCGTGCCCGTGACGGCATCGTAGCGGCTGACGAGATAGGGCGCTTCGCCGCAGGTGATTTCAAGGCGGGTGTCACGCACATAATCTTTCCACGTCTTTCCTTCGGGGAAAGAGATTCTCTCGGGGTTCGTCCTCCAGCCGTGCGTGCCGTCCTCTGCCGTGTATTCAGCGTTGAACACGTCCTTGCGGCCAAACCACGCCTCGTCAATCAGGTTGTTTTGCGCGTTGCACACCCACGCAGGCGTGAACACCTCCGCCATGTCGCGGACACGCGCCGACTGCGTGTCCTTGTGCTTCAGGACGCGCGGCATGACGACATGGCCGTTGTCGCCCGTGATGAGTTCGGGCAATATAGGGTCGTGGTAGCCATATCCCTTGCCAAGGTGTTCATAGTCGGAAGTCGCCCAGAATATGTTGCGCACTTCATCGCCCCTGCTCGTCGTGTGGTCTTTGAGCAGGATGGGCAGCAATTCGGGAAAAGCCAGCAAGATGCTGTTCTCCAATATGTCGACTGTTTCAGGCACGTTGATACACTTATGTTAAGGATGTATCTCTTGGCGGGAGACACACCATAGGATGCAAATTTACGAATTTTGCAGAAAACGGACGGGTCTTGCCTTGCAAAAAGCCCCATAAGGCTGTAAAGAATGCGCGAAATGAGCGTGTATTTTATATGTTTGCAACTATCACCCTCAAAGCACTCCGGCAGCAAGCTGGCACGAGCTGCCGTTAACATAATTACGTTAAAGGCATTGACGGAGGCCATTCCTATCAACAACTTGATATTCAACGAATTGCAAAACCTATGGTTTCGCACTGCAATACCTGCCTTATTGGTCTCCAATTAATGCCTTATTGCATTGCAATAAATGCCGTTTCAGCCTGCAATATGACACACAAGGAAAAGCGACGGGGCAAGGGCCATTTTTAGTTGCATATCTGCAAGTAAGGGCGAATTGCGGATGTGCAACTCGCTTTTTCTCCTATGTGACGTGGTAACCCATTGAATGGCTTTGCCACTTTCAACTATATTTCCGTGATTTGCTCCGTATCTCGCTTTTTGTTTTATCTTTGCAGGAAAATTGTTTCAATAGAGCTTGCTAAGTGTATGTGGGGCGGGAGATGCCCGACATACCGTTCGGCAGAGGCTTCGTGCGCTGCACAACCAGTAGAAAGCGACAAAAAGAGCTATGGCAGACAGCAAAAACGTGACATACGACAGCGTGATGCGCGACCTTAGGGCACGCAAGTTCGCTCCCGTCTACTATCTGATGGGTGAGGAAGCCTACTATATCGACAAGATAGCAGGCTACATAATGGAGAACGTGCTGCAACCGGAGGAACGCGATTTCAACCAAAGCGTGATGTTCGGCTCCGACGTAACTGGTGTGCAGGTGGCCGATGCCGCCAGACGCTACCCGATGATGGCCGAGTGGCAGGTGGTGGTGGTGAAAGAGGCGCAGGCCATCAAGGACACGGAGCCGATAGCTGTCTATTTGCAGCATCCGCAGCCGTCGACCATACTTGTGATGTGCCACAAGAACGGAACGATAGACCGTCGCAAGCGGCTTGCGGCCTTGGTGGAGCGCAACGGGGTGCTCTTTGAGAGCAAGAAAGTGAGGGAACGCGACTTGCCTGTGTTCATTGAGAAATATCTGCGGGAGAGGGGTGCATCGATAGATGCCAAGTCGCAGCAGCTCATCGCGGAGTCTATCGGGGCAGACCTAAACCGACTTGTGGGTGAACTGGACAAGTTGCTCATAGCGTTGCCCGATGGAGACAAGAGAGTGACCCCTCTCGTTGTGGAGCAGCAGATAGGGGTGAGCAAGGATTTCAATGCGATAGAACTGCGGGATGCCATTGTAAACAGGAACGTATTCAAGGCAAATCAGATTCTGAAATATTTTGACGAAAATCCAAAGGCGGGCAGCATATACAGTTTTCTGCCCATGCTCTTCAACTATTTCCAAAATCTTATGTTAGCCTACTACTGCCCTCAAAAGGACAATCCGGAGGCTCTTGCAAAGTGGCTCGAACTGCGCTCGCCTTGGGCGGCACGGGAGTACATGACAGGAATGAAGAATTATAATGGCGTAAAAGTGATGCAGATAATTTCCCAGATTAGGGAGTTTGACGCCAAGAGCAAGGGTATAAACAATCCCAATACGCCTTCTGGAGAACTTATGAAAGAGTTAATTTTCTTCATTTTTCATTGAGAAAACAATATTCCCCAACACTCGTTTTTTCTAGAACGAATTGTTTTGATAGGGTGTTTTTGAGGCCTTAAAGTGCGTGAAGCCAAAGGTTTAGCCTCAAAAATACCAGTTGTAGAATCGCGAATTTAAAAATATTCGGCCATAAGCTCGGAATTCTTGAAAATTCGG
>CAZURD010000105.1:2934-7228 GCA_964623445.1 uncultured Prevotella sp.
AAAATAATACATTGAAAGCCAATTGATTAAACGGACTTTTCTTGGATATTATAAACGTAAAAGCCTTTTTTCGCTATTCATCGCCTTTCACGTCAGGATTTAATAGAATAAACAATACAGTTTATATGGTTGAAAACCAAATCTTTCGCAAAATGTTTTTAATATAAAAGTTCTGGCTATTACAGCTGATATATCTTTTGATTTACAAATGCAAACGTATAACACGGCCACTAATTCTTCACAAAACCAAATCGCGACATTTTTTGAATTTAGAAATCAATAAACAAATTCAAATATAGATTTGTTGCGGGTGTCGATTTTTTACTTTACCTTTGTAAAATGAAAATAACGTGCCTCAATGAGGCTTTAAAACCTGTTTTTTCGTTATGAAAGATAGAATACGACAGATAATGGAGGCCAAACACATGAGCCAGCAAGTGTTTGCGCATTTCATAGAGCTATCGCCAGCGACGCTCAGCAGTATCTTCAATGGACGAACTCGCCCTACACTCAACATGGTTGAGGCCATCAAACGCAAGTTCCCGAATATTAACACAAATTGGCTTCTCTTTGGCACAGGCACCATGTTTGAAAGTGAACAGCCTGCGACAGCGGAACAAGAGTATGGCTCGGGTGACGATTCAAGGGGCGTTGCAGCAAGCAATGAGCCAACTCTCGATTTCGATGCCGAGCCACAAACGCCAGATTCCACCACTCCATTGACATCTCCTTACGAGCGTCAACAGGTGCGGCGTGTCAAGCCAGAAGCAATTCGTGAGGAAATAAAATATGTGGAAAGGCCGCAACGTCACGTAACCGAGATTCGGGTTTATTACGACGATCTCACATACGAGACTTTTGTTCCAGCCAAGAAATGAAGTCGGAGACAAAAGCCGTTGCGCACGTTTTGTGCGATGGTTGCCATTGCATTTTAGTAGAATAAAGCCCAAATCGTTTGTTTGTTCGATTTGGGCTTTATTCAGGAAAGTATTGTTTTGCGGGGCGATGAGGCATGGTCTGTTGGCTCATGCTGCCCGCGCAGGTGGCTCGTCAGAGCCTAACGGTCTTGGCCATCAGCATGAAGTCGAGCACGGTCATGGCCGCCATAGCCTCGACTATAGGCACTGCGCGGGGCAGTACACACGGGTCGTGGCGACCGTGGGCGGCAAACGTGACCTCACGCCCGGTCTTGTCGACTGTGGCTTGATCGCGCAGCAACGTCGCCACGGGCTTGAATGCCACGCGAAAATAGATGTCCTGTCCGTTGCTTATGCCGCCTTGTATGCCTCCACTGTGGTTTGTTGACGTTGCTATGTGTCCATCGCTGGCCACGAATGGGTCGTTTTGCTGGCTTCCCCGCCATGCCGCTCCGGAGAATCCCTCACCATACTCAAACCCCTTGGCGGCGTTGATGCTAAGCATTGCAGTCCCCAATGCGGAATGTAGCTTGTCAAACTCAGGCTCTCCGAGACCGACTGGACATCCCTTGACCACACCTGTGATGATTCCGCCGATGGTGTCACCCTCGGCCTTTACAGCCTTGATGAGCTGCTCCATGGCTTCAGCCGTCTGGGCATCGGGACATTTCACGGCGTTGTCCTCTGCGGCATCGAGGTCGTAGTGGCGGTAGTCGTGGGGGCAGGCTATGTCACCCACTTGTGAAGTGTATGCCTTGACGCTCACTCCAGCTTGGCGCAATGCGAGCTTGGCCAGTGCGCCTCCAACGCAGCGGGCTATCGTCACGCGGGCTGAGGAGCGTCCACCGCCACGGTGGTCGCGCAGTCCGTATTTCGCATTGTACGTGAAATCGGCGTGCGATGGGCGGAAAATCTCGCGCATATTGTCGTAGTCTGCGGAGCGTTGGTTGGTGTTACGCACCACAAAACCTATCGGACAGCCAGTGGACTTGCCCTCGAACACGCCGCTAAGCAGCTCCACCGTGTCGGCCTCGTTGCGCCCCGTGGTGATTGCGCTCTGCCCCGGGCGGCGGCGGTTCAGCTCATGCTGTATGAAGTCGATGTCGATGTCGATGCCAGCCGGCATTCCGTCGACCACGCCACCCACGGCAGGCCCGTGACTTTCGCCAAAGGTTGTGAGCGTGAAAATGTTGCCAAATGTATTGCGCACGGTGTCTGGTTTCCTTTTGTTTGTTCGATGATTTGCATTGCGGCCAGTGTCCCGAGAACATGGCCGCAGCTCGTTTAGTGGTGGTGACAGCAGCAGTCGCCGTGCTCGTGGTGGTCGTCACGGCCTCCTCCACACTCACCGCCGCATTCTCCGCAACCACATCCGCATTCTTCGCCGCTAAGGCGGTTGAGCATGGCTTGAATCTCGGCGTTGCTTGCCTCGCGGCTTTCAAGCACACGACCTGAAAAGTGGAGCTGTTGTCCTGCGAGCGGATGGTTGAGATCCATGCGCACTTTTTCTTCCCCGACGCTAAGCACGCGGCCATAGAAGCGGTTGCCGTCTTCGTTTTGCAGGGGTACGATGGCATCCTTATAGATGTGCTCGTGGTCGAAATGGCCATTGATGCAAAACATATCCCGGTCGAGATCGAGCACTCGCGCCTGTTCATAGTCGCCGTAGGCTTGTTCTTTCGTGAGGCTGAAGTCGAAGCTGTCACCTTTTCCCAAGTTGACAACCTGCGCCTCAAAGGCTTCGAGCGTCACTCCGAAGCCACTGATGAAGTGGAAAGGACGGTCTTCGGTAGCCTCCTCAACGAACTTGATGTCACCGTTGTTCTCGGTTTGGAGCTTGTAAGCCACGGCGATGTACTTGTTTTGTGGTTTGTCCATTGTTTCTTATTATGTCTTATCTTTGGCTTTGCAAAGTATGCCAATATGCCTGCTTCTGCACTGCATGAGGCCAATTTGTCGTCTGCAAAGTTAAACATTTTATTTCTAAGTAGCCAGACCTGCAAATCGTAAGTTTGCTTCCGTTGGGCGTTTCTGCGGCATCCTATGCCGTCCGTCAGGGGCTTTTTGAGGGCAATTCACTGACATTCGCTGCCGTAATGGATATTTTGGGCATATTTTTTGCAGTAAGGGATAAAAACATAAGAGGAATATTATGGCATTCATTGACTATTACAAGATTCTCGGTGTAGATCGGGACATCCCGCAGAAAGATGTAAGACGCGCTTACCTGAAGCGTACAAAGCAGTTTCACCCAGACTTGCACCCCGATGACCCGAAGGCCAAGGCCAAGTTTCAAGCATTAAACGAGGCATACGATGTGATTGGAGACCCAGAGAAACGCAAGAAGTACGACCAGTACGGTGAGCAGTGGCGCAACGCCGACGCTTTTAATGCCGCAGGAGGTGGCGGACAGGGCTTTGGCGGAAGTTCACCTTTCGAGGGTTTCGACTTCAGCGGATTTTCAAACATGGGCGGTGGCTTCAGTTCGTTCTTTGAGCAGCTTTTCGGCAGCAAGGGAAGGCAGCGCACGTCGGACTTCAGCTGCTTTGGCGGCGCGCGTCAGCACAACGGCGAGATGTATGCCACGGTGAACATTGACCTTTACACTGCGTTGCTTGGCGGAGATGTGATGATTCAGCTGAAGAACGGCTCGCGCATCAAATTGAAAGTGAAGCCCGAAACGGAGAATGGAACTAAGGTTCGCTTGCGTGGCAAGGGCTATGACCGGGGCGACGGTACGTTCGGCGACCTCATAATCACCTACAACGTGCAGCTGCCCACTAACCTTAGCGAACGCCAAAAAGATTTGCTTCGGCAGATGCAACAGCCGTAAGACGCACTGCCAGAATGAAAGAAAAAGCGCGGTTGTGATGCGGGATGGTTCCCGCAACGCCACAACCGCGCTTTTCTGTTTGTGAAAGATATGGCCGTTCAGTCTGTTCTATGGCCGTCCTCGAAGTTCATTGTGTGCTCCTTGGCCCAGTTGCTCCATCCTGACACTTTCACAAGATTGAATGAAGCGAGGGTTTCTCCCGTGTCGTAATCGTCGAAATACCCCCGGAAACGTTGTCCGTTGCCTACGTAATAAAGTTCGTAGTCACGCACCACGATGTGGTAGCCATCGTCATATAGCATGTGGATGCGCCCGTTGCGCACTTCCCAATCGAAGCTCGACGAGTAACCGCGCCCAGTCCGCCAGGAGTAGTCCACCTCGTAGCCGTAGCCGCCGCTCGCGAAATCGCCATGCTGAACGAACTCAATCTCAGTGTCCCAACCTTCATTGTTGCCGTAGCGGTCGTAGTAATAGTTGCCTTCTATTGTTCCCTGCCAGATGCCGTTGAGGTCATAGGCCACGTCAATGTCGTCGTCGCAGCTGG
>CAZURD010000106.1:0-7223 GCA_964623445.1 uncultured Prevotella sp.
ATTTGGCAACTTGCGAACATTTATATAACCAAAAACAGTAAAGCGATGAAAGGCTACAAAAAGATTGTACTGGCATTGGCGGCCGTGGCCGTCATGGCAGCCTGCGGTGCGAAGAAGCAGTCGAACACGCAGCAAGAGGAGAGCAGCGCGACGAAGTATCTCGTTCTCTATTATTCTCAGACGGGCACAACGAAGGCTGTGGCCGAAGAGTTGCAAAAGCAACTGGGAGCAGACATTGACAGCATAGTGCCGGAAGAGCCTTATGCTGGCAGTTACGACCAGACCATTGAACGCGGCCGGCAGGAGCGAGAGAGCGGTGCTACCCCCGCGTTGAAGCCGCTAAACGTCAATCCCGACGACTATGACGTGATTTTCATTGGCTACCCCGTATGGTTCGGCACTTATGCCCTTCCAGTGGCCAGTCTGGTCAAGGACTATGACTTTGCAGGGAAGACGGTCGTTCCGTTCTGCACATTCGGCAGCGGCGGACTGGAGGCATCGGCGGCAGACCTGAAGAACGCCCTGCCAGAAGCAGAGGTTGCTGACGGCTATGGGGTGAGGACGGCACGCATGGCGGCTGTCTCCAAGGAGGTGAACCGCTTCCTTGTGGAAAACGGTTACATCGAAGGTGAAGTGGAGGCTCTGCCCGACTATTCGGAGCAGCAACCGGTGACGGACGAGGAAAAGGCCATCTTCGAGGCAGCCTGCGGCGACTACCGCTTCCCGTTGGGCACGCCATTGACGGTAGGCAAGCGCAGTACGGCGGACGGCACGGACTATCTCTACACGGTGAAAAACGCTAACAGAGAAGAGACCGCTGCCATATACGTCACCGTGGGCAACGGGGCGGATGCGAAACCTGAATTTACTCGCATCGTAAGATAAGGGAGGAAGAACATCCACGCAAGTTGAGGGTATGCCTGAACAGGCATACCCTATTTTTATATCCCGACTGATTGATTGGGGCTTATGCCACCCGCACCCGATGCACGGGCGGGGAAGAGCAGGGGCGCAGGGCTTTTGCGTGCGTCAGTCGGGAAAGGCATGGATTACGTTCCCCCATTCCCTGCGTCCATCTCAACATATCCTCCGGTCTGTCGGACGTGGTTGAGCAGGGCGGCGAACGTGGCGTTGCGGGAGAGCAGTGCAGGGTTGCCCACCATGACGAGGTGTTCGCGTGCCCGCGTCATGGCCACGTTGAGCTTGCGGTCGATGATGCGCCCGTATTCCACGAAAGTGCTTTGGGTGAGGAAATTGAGCTGGTAGGGCTTGCGAATGGTGAACGAATATATTATGGTGTCGCGTTGGCTGCCTTGAAAGCGTTCCACAGTGTCGATGCTTATGGCTTCGAGTTGCGCGATGCCCGTGTGGGCGAGGGCGGTGCGTATGGCGGCAATCTGACTGCGGTAGGGCACGATGATGCCGAGCGTGACATCGGGGTCGAATGCCGTGCCGGCCTCGCGCCAAACCTCTTCGGCAAGCATTGCTGCGGCGCGTGCCTCTATGGCGTTCACCTTGTCGGGCATGTCGTCTGAGGGTGAGGCCGTGGCCACGAAAGAGACGCGGCGTTCGCGCATGGCGCGTTCGGCCCACGTGCCGGCATGGGCGGGCGGCAACAGGCTCTCTTGGTGGGGCAGCGGCACCACGCGCAGGCGGCCGCCGTAGAACGTTTCGGAGGGAAAGGCCGCTATGTCGCGGTGCATCCGTCCCTGTTGGGTGAGCATGAAGGAGAGCGCGGGGGCGGCGTGGTGGGTGCGCAGCATACGTTCAAAGAACGATTGGCGGCAGTCTTCTATGCCGACAGCGCGGAGCAGGGGATCGGCCACGGCCGCCTCGGCCTCCGTCTGTTGCGTCACGGCGGGCAGTTGCTTGTGGTCGCCGATGAGCACGAGGCGTTCCACCGACACGTCGCCGCCGGTAGTGGCGGCAAGGAGAGGCATTATGTGGGGTTCGAGTATTTGCGATGCCTCGTCGACGATGGCGAGCGAGAAGCGTTTCATGGACAGGAGCGCAGTGTTGGCGGCGAGCGATGCCGTAGTGGCGCATACCACGCGGACGCTCTCCACGAGGCGGCGCACGCCATCGGCAGTGGGGCATTGGGCGGCGCGCCGTTCGAGCAGGTGGGGGCGCAGGGCGGCGGCGCACGCCGATGGCGTTCCCATGCGCACGAAGTCGATGTCCGCTTCGATGAGTTTGGAACACATCTCGTCGACTGCGCGGTTGGTGTATGCCGCCAGAAGCACCGCCGTTCCCTCGCGCAGCAGTTCTTCGCGGAGGATGTTGAGCATGGCAAACGATGTCTTGCCCGTGCCGGGCGGCCCAATCACGAGGAAAAGGTCGCGTGCCTGCATGGCGCGGAGCACGAGCTGGTTGAACGCCCCGTAGTCGCCCCGCAGTGTCTCGCCGCTGTCCACGGCGGGCTTGCGCGCGGCAAGGATGAGGTCGCGCCGTGGCTTGGGGGCGCGGAGAAAGGCGTGGAGGCCGCGCAGCAATGAAGAGGCCGACGACTCGAAAAGGTCGTGCTCCATTGCCCAGGCGTGCCCCGACGGTCGGCGGAACACGTCGGCGGAAGCCTGCGGTCGGCGGAGGCGGAGCGTGGCGGTTGCGGTGGTGAGCGTCTCCACGGTGGCGCGGAGGATGGCTGCGCGCCGTGCGTCGGGTTCGCGGCCGACAGCGTAGGAGTAGACTATCACGGCATCGCCCGGCCGGAAGTTTGCCCCCTCGGCATCGGAGGCATTGCCCAAGGCCATCCGCACTCCCCCTACGGCAGGCTGCTCCGCGTCGCAGGGCAGGACGGCTTCCACCTCCATGCCGCAGACAATGTTGCCTGCGGCGAGCTTTTCGGAGAGGGTGTCGTGCCATTTTGAGGCAAAGCCGGAACATTCCTTTGTCTTGTTGCCCATCTTTGCGAGCAGGTGCTCTCGGGCAACGAAGGCCACGAAGCGCGAGAAATAGGCGCACTCTGCGGGCGAGGCCTCCCGCATGGGGCGCAGCGTGGCTTCGATGGCGGGGCGGGTGTAGCATTGCCAGAGGCGGCCGTTGGCGTGGCGGATGTTGATGTCCTCGGGCGTGAGGCGGCACAATATGTCGGTGTCGCCGTCCGCAAGGCGCATCTGCAAGGCCACAATCTCGTTGCGCAGCATTATCGCCTGCCGCAGGAGTTCGGGGGCGCTGCCCACTTTCAGCAGGCTGTTGGCATAGCGCGAGTAGAGCAGGTAGGTGTCGATGGCGGCGTTGGCGAGGCCGTGTCCGTAGTGAAGCACGGCCATGTAGAGCAGGAGTTGCACGTAGTGGCTTTCGCGGTGGCGTGGCGTTTCGGGGTCGGGCAGCGGCGGGAATCCCCCTTTCCCCGACTTCTGTTCGACGAGCAGGCAGTGGCTTGGGCGGCAGGGGTCTATGCGAAGCAAGTCCATGCGGCCTTGCAGGCCGAGCGTCTCGCAGAAGAACGATGGCTCGAGCAGCGTGGTCTCGCCGTCGTCGTTGCTGGTATTCTTGCTCTGCAAGGTTTCCACGGCGCGTCGGATGTTGGCCATTTGGAGGCGTGCCTGCTTGTGAAAGTCCGCGTCGAGACCGGGGCATGAGGCAACGCTGAGGGCGTTGGTGCGGAAAAACTCGCCCACGCTTTCGGCGTAAGTGTGGCGTGAGCCATGCACGGCCTCGTCGAGCAGCTGCCCCGCGAAGTTGCCGAGGAGCGTGGCCGGCGTGAGTGGAGCGGGGCGAAGCTGGTTGAGCAGGAATGTGTACGGGCTTGCGCCGTGGCTCTCGAAGCAGGCGGCCACAGACGAAATGTCCACGAGATAGTCGGGTTCCACAATCACGGCCTCGGCTGTCACCCGCCCGTCTGTCATGCGTGGGCGCACGAGGTTGAGCTGACTGCCCGCCGAGACGAGTGCCGTCACGCCCTGCCACGCTCCCTCGCAGTCGATGGCGAGGTGTCGTCCGTCGGCAGCGTCGGCGAGTATGAGTGCGCCATCCACTTTCGTTACCACCGCGCGGAGGCATTCGCCCATGGGTGGGGGCGGCCCAACCTTGCGGTCGGTCGTGGGCAGGAGGGCGGCGAGTGACGGCGGAACGGTGCAGCCGGGATTGATTGCGGCGATGAAGCGAGCCACGTTCTTCAGGTCGTAGGCGAAGAGACGCTGCTGCTCTTCGGGGGCTGTGGTGTCGATATGGCGCAGGCGGTGGCGCGTGTCGTTCACCTGCTGTGCCACCGCAGCGGTGACATGGCACTCGCGCAGCAGATAGTCTACCTTTGAGAAAGTGCCGGCAAAGGCCACAGGGCACAGGCGCAGCCTCTGGTCTATGGCGCGGCGGAACACGGCGGCGATGGTGCGGTAGGCGCGGGTGATGTCGTTCGTGGCATCGTGGGCGGCAGACGTGAGCTGTGCGAACAGCTCCGATGGTGTCTCTTCTACAAATGTCATGGTCTTGTGGATGGCTGGCAGTGGCAGGGTGGGGATGGCTGAAAAAGAAGCGAGGCCGCCCCGCAGAAAGGGGCGGCCTCGCTTCTTTTTGCTGCAAGTAGGTGTGCCGAGGCCTCAGATCTTGGATATAATGCCGAGGCTGGTGGCCTCAATGAACTCCGTTATCATGCGGATTTCCTTGCTGTCGGGCACTTGTTCCTTGATTTGGTTCACTGCATCGAACACCGATGTCTGCCCGTGGAACACGAGGCGGTAGGCGTTTGCGATGTGCTTCTGCACTTTCTCATCAACGTTGTAGGCGGTCATCATCACCTTGTTCGGGCCTCCGTAGCCTATTGGGGTTCCCTTGGCGATGATGAACGGCGGGATGTCTTTCGAGAAAGTGCATCCTGCCTGCACCATAGCGCATGAGCCTACGCGGGTGCGGGCGTTGGCGATGACGCTGGTGGAGAAGATTACGGCATCCTCAATGATGCAGTCGCCGGCAATCTTAGTGCCGTAACCGAACACACAGCGGTGTCCCACCTTGGTGTCGTGGGAGATGTGTGCGCCCTCCATGAGGAAGTTGGAGTTGCCGATGACGGTCTTGCCGCCAGTGTGCGTGGCCCGGTTGACAACCACGTTTTCGCGGAACGTGTTGCGGTCGCCTATTATCAGCTCCGACTTTTCGCCCTTGAAATCGAAGTCTTGCGGCAGTGCTCCGAGCACGGCACCTTGGAAGACGGTGTTTTCTTTGCCCATGCGCGTGCCGTTGAGAATGCTCGTGAAGGGGTAGATGGTGCATCCGTCGCCAATCGTCACGTCGCCCTCGATGTATGCGAATGGATATATCTTGCAGTTGTTGCCTATTTTCGCCCTTGGGTCGATTTCGGCTTTAGGACTTATTTCGCTTGCCATTGTCGTTGGGTTTAAGGGTTAATTGGCACCTCCGCCAAGTGCTTGGTAGAGGCTTACCACAGCCTGCATCTTGTAGAAGTCGTCGGAGACTTTCGTCAGCTCGGCGTTGAGCAGGTTGGTCTCGGCGGTAATCACCTCAAGATAGTTCACGCTGCGCGTGTTCATCAAGAGGCGCGTGTCGTCCACGGTCTTGCGCAGGGCGGCCACTTGCTTCTCTTCTAGGTTGCTCTTCTCTTCGCTGGTGTTGTAGAGCACGAGTGCATTGCTCACCTCGTTGCCGGCTTGGAGCACGGTGTTCTGCCACGTGTTGTAGGCCTGCTCTTGCTCCGCCTTGGCCACTTTCAGTCCCGCGATGAGCTGACCGTTCTGGAACAGGGGCTGCGTGAGGCTTGCCACGGCCGAGAGCAGCCACTTGCCCGGGTTCACTATGGCCGAACCGGAGCTGTTGGTGAATGCGCCCGAACCGCTGATGGTGATGCTCGGGTAGAACTTCGAGCGTGCCGTTTGCGTGTTGTAGAAGCACTGCGCGAGCTGCATCTCGGCGTAGTGGACATCGGGACGGTTGTTGAGCATGTTCAGGGCGATGCCTGTGCTGAACTTCGTCGGCAGGTGCTGGTCGTCGAGGCGGCCGCGCTGTATGGCCTGGCCAGTCTGTCCGAGCAGTAGGGAGAGGGAGTTCTCCGTTTCGCGTATCTGCCTCTTGAGGTCGGCGGCCTGCGCGAGCATGGAATAGTGGTTGGCCTCTGCGCTCTGCACGGAAGTTGAATTGTATCCCGTGCCAAGCTCTTTGAGGGCCAGCATCTTGTCCCATGTCTCCTTGGTCAGGCCAGACATCTCCTCCACAATCTCAAGCTGTTTGTCGAGCATGAGCAGCGTGTAGTAGGCGTTGGCGATGTTGGCGATGACCTGTGACTTCACCACGAGCTGGTAGTCCTTGGTGGCAATCAGTGCAACCTGTGAGCTGCGCTTCTGCGAGAGCAGATTGCCGAAGAGGTCGAGGCTCCAGCTTGCGTCCACGGGCAGGGAGTAGGTCTTGGTCGCTTTGCTTCCGTCCCATGAGGAAAGTGTGCCCGACGGTGAGAAAGTGAATGTCGGGACGAAGGCCAGCTTGGCAGCCAGCAGTTGCGCTTTCACCATCTTCACGTTGAGCGCGGCGTTGAGAAGGTCGACGTTGTTCTCCAGTCCTTGCTCGATGAGCGACTGCAACTGCGGGTCGGTGAACACCTCGCGCCACGGCAGGTTGCCGAAGCTCGACGTGTCGCGCACTGCCAGCGTGTCGGTGTCGGAGAATGGGTCGCGCACCAATCCCTCTGTGTTCACGTCCGGACGGTCGTATTTGTTGTAGAGTCCGCAGCTGCCGAGCAGCAGCGCAGCGGACAGTGTTATTATCAGATTCTTCATTTTCTGTTGTTCCTCCACATTATTATTCAACGGGTCGGTGGGCGTACTGTGACAGCTCTGTGTTGATGTCGTCGTTCTCTTCGTCCTCAAATCGGAGCGGCGTGAACTTCTCCTGCAACGACTGGAATATCACGAACAGTGCAGGCACGACAAACAACTGGCAGAACGTACCGATGAGCATACCGCCCACAGCGGCTGCGCCGAGGGTCTGGTTTCCGTTCTTTCCCACGCCGTGGGCGAACATCATGGGCAACAGACCGATGATCATGGCGAATGCCGTCATAAGGATTGGTCGCAGACGGGCACCTGCTCCGAGGATGGCTGCCCACTTCAGGGCCATGCCTGTCTGGCGGCGCGCAAGTGCGTACTGCACGATAAGTATGGCGTTCTTAGCCAGAAGACCCACAAGCATGATTAGTGAAATCTGCATGTATATGTCGTTCTGGTGTCCGAACAGCTGCGTGAAGAGGAACGCTCCGGCAAGTCCGAACGGCACGGAGA
>CAZURD010000107.1:0-7177 GCA_964623445.1 uncultured Prevotella sp.
ACGGAAGCACAAAGCCAAGAAAAAGGACTTTTTGTAGAAATTCAAAACAGCTTCTTAGTTGTGCAATTGTGAACGGCAGCTCGTCCTTGGGGCGTGCTGTTCATGCAAAGAAAGGAGGCAAGGCTCGCGGTTGATGCCCGAAGCCTTGCCTCTTTTGGGTTAATAATTTGTGTGTCTCGCGTGCTTTGGCAGCCCGTGAGACGCGGCTCACTTCACGACCTTGGTCGTGGTGACAGTGCCGTCGCTGTAGGTAACCACCTGTATGCAAACGCCATTGGCGGCCTTTTCGGTGCGGATGCCGTTGAGTCCATAGTAGGCTGTGCCCACGATGGTGCGGCTTGCGGTATCTGTGCCAATCTGGCTGATGCCATCTGCCTCGCCGGTAGTGGCCACTGTGGCCTCGCCGAGACCGCCCATCTCGTTGGCGGCACGCACGGACCACTCAGCCTCGGTGTCGTCAACGGCGTAGGCCGGTTCTGTGGTGAACGCCATCACCTTGCCGTCCTTGCACACTGCCCAGCAGAGCACGTAGTCGCTCGTGTCCCATGTCAGTTCGCCGGCGGCCAGCACCACGTTGCTCGGAGCGGATGCCTGCTCGGTGGCTTCGGTGGGATCCCAGTCGTCGTCAGCGCCCATCACGGTGCCGACGGTGAGCTGTGCCGCCTCGGCAGCGGTGAGTTCAGGATCGTTCACGTAGCCGTCGCCGAAGGTGGTCTTGCGGTTGGTGAGGCTGATCACAGTGCCGCTGGAGGTCGTTGAGTTGTATTCCGCAAAGCGTGCGGGCCATCCGCCGCTCATTTCGCTCCATCCTGCCGCGCTCGGCTGCACGTCCATGCGGGTGTTGATGTAGAGGGCTATCGGCGTGCCGCTGCCCCACGGGCGTCCGAGGGTGTAGTTGCCGTCCACGCCGCTCTGCTCGCCGGTGATGGAGCAGTCCCTGAACACGTAGCCGTATTGCTTCGGAGTGGAGGGAGCGCAGATGTATCCGCCGCTCGCGCACATCACGAGTTCCACCCCATTATAGAACACGTCGCCCTTTCCGCAGAGGTAGTCGGTGCGTCCGCGCAGGCGTCCGCCCTCGAAGTAGAAGCGTCCGTTCTGGTTGTTGGATAGGTAAGTGTCCTGATATGCGTGGAGCACCACGTCCTTGCAGATGGTCTTGTCGGATGCGTCCTCAAGCGCGCCGTTGCGTCCCCGGTTGTCGGCCATGCCGCTCTTGATGGTTAAGTCTTGTATGTAAGTCTGCGTAGCGTTGCTTCCGAGGTCGATGGTCTGGTTGTTGTGCAGTCCTTCCAAGGGGTTGGCGGTGCCGTAGGTGCCCTCAACCTCCACGTCGGGCACGGTGTTGACGATTGACGTGTTGTCCATGTCCTCGCCGATGATGGAGATGTTGGGAGCGGTGACGCGCGTTATCGGGCTTGGATATACCACGCCGTCAGAGCCTGTTATCGTCTCGGTCTCGCTTGCAGGTATCACATAGTCGCCCTGCTTGATGAATATGCGGTAGCGCGTTGAGTTGTCGCTGCGGCTGTTTGCGGCTGCGATGGCTTCGGAGAACGTGCCGTCGTCGGGCACAACGAAGTCGTAGAGTGCCTTGGTGACGGTGGGACGGGTGCGCGTGCTGAAGTTGATGGTCACGGCTTCGGTCATCGTGTTGCCTGTTCTGTCGGCCACAACGCCGCCGGGGAGGGTGAACGTATAAGGCGTGGAGTATTCAAGTCCCTTGTACTCGAAGAGCACAGTCCTGCCGGATACGGTGGGCGTAAGCTCCTGGTTGCCGAGCGTGGCCACAGTGCCATCGGCCACAACCACCTTTTCGTCGAACGTGAGAATCACGCGGCCATTGGCCGATGCGGTCTCGCTGCCTTCCTCCGGGACGGTGGAAACGAGCACGGGGGCTGTCCCGTCGTCAACGTAGTCTTCATCGCCGGTGATGTAGATGCCGCTGATTGCAATGCCGTCGTTGTCGGAAGTTGTGCCATCGATTGCCGACTCTGTGTCTGAAATCCACCTTATGTAGACGGTGGGCTGGTTGTTTGCCGCTTCGGGCAGGCTGAACTCAGAGTCAGTCCAGTTCTTCGCTCCGCTGATGTTGATAGACCCTATGGTCTCCCATGTATCCCCGTCGAGCGAGTATTGCACATTCTGCGTGGTGTAGGCATTGTAGTTGTAGAGCATCGCGCTCGTCACTTTGATGTTCTTGAAGGCTGTGGCATTCACCTGCGTCTGCCAGTAATATTCGCCCAGCCCTGTCGTGCGCCAGTTCACGGCGGCGTAGCGTCCCTCGTATCCGTCTGCTGCATCGCGGCTCTTGTCGAGCCATCCCTGCGTGTCGCCGTCGGCATTGCGTAGCACCAGCGTCACGTCGTCGTTGTCTTCTGCGGCGAAGTCGGCCTTGCGCCCGCTTCCGCCTTCAAGCACGAAGTCCCAGCCGACGATGTAGTCGATGGCCGAATAGTTGGCCGTTACGTCTCGGTCTTGGTCCATTGTAAGCGTGATGTTGGCCACGGTCTCGCCCGTGCTCCAGTTGGTGAAGGTCAGAATCGTGTTGCCGGTGGCCGTGAGGCTCACGTTGGTGCCCTCCTCATAGAGGTTCTTTCCGTCCACGACGGTTGGCTCTGGCGCAAGCTCCACCATGTAGTCGTTGGCTCCGCCCGTCACGGAATAAGTCAGCTCGTAGGTGTTCATGGCCTCGTAGTTGGCCGTCACCTGCTTGTCGCCGTCCATGGTAAGCACGAAGCTCTCATCGCTCGACAGCTCGTTGCCCTCGCTGTCGGTCCAGTTTACGAAACTATAGCCGAAGTTGCGCTGCTGGCTGAGCGTCACCTCGTCGCCCTCGTCGAACACACTGCCAAGTGGCGAGACGCTCACCGTGCCTGCACCCTCTGGGCTTACGCTTACGGTGAGCGTGTATTGGGTGATGTCCAGAATCGAACCCTCCACCGTTCCTTCTATTACAATATCGCAGAAGCCGACCTGCTTGCTGTTGCCGAGGCTGTAGAGGTTGATGCGTATGCCGCACTCGCCGTCTGAAGCCGTAGCCCCTGTGATATCATAGGAATACTCCGTGTAGTAAGGTTCTGTGTTGTTGCGCTCCGGTGTCACTCCCGTGGCGAGCGATACCGTAGTGCCGTCGGAGCTGAACCAAGCTATGTCGAGCTTGCCGCCATCCGTCCCGTAGCGTGTCGACTTGAGCGACACCTTGGTAGGTGTGAACGTCAGGCCAGTCTTGGGTACGATAATGAAGTCGATTGCATTGGTGGTAGAGGCCGACGAAGCATTGTTCACGGTGGGGGTGAACGTCGTTTGCACGATGTCGTCTTTGCTTGCCACGCCATACAAAGTCAGCTCGCTGCCGTAGGTGAAATAGGAATTTTTGAAGTAGTTTGAAGCCCCATCGGGAGTGAACGTGGCCGTTTGGTCTTCCGTTCCCTCCGTGAATGGCCATGTGGCAACCACGGCTTCGCCCTCAACGGTGACGCTTCCCTCCACAGTGCCGTTGAGCAGTCCTGTGATCACGAGGTCGTTGAAGCCTACCTGCTTGCCCGGGTCGAGGCTGTAGAGGTTGATCCGCAGGATGCATGTGCCGGTAGAGGCCGTTGCCCCGTCAGCATCGAAAGAGAATTCCGACCACGGAGTATCCTCATTATTGCGTGCGGGATACTGCCCTGTGGCAAGGGTGAGGGTGGAACCGTCGCTGCCCACCCACGTGATGTCGAGGTAGCCACCGTTCGTCCCGTAGCGTGTCGACTTGAAAGACACGTTGGTGGGAGTGAACGTCAGGCCGTCCCTGATGGTGAACGAGAACTCGATGGCGTTCTCCGTGGAGGCACTCGTCTGCTTGGCCGCAGGCTCAAAGGCCGTCTGGGTCTGTTCCCCGGAGGTCTTTACGCCCACGTTCGACAGGTTGCTGCCGTAGGAAATGGACGAACTCTTGAAATAGGCGTCGCTGCCATCGGGCGCATACGCTGCCACTTGATCGTCTGTGCCATCGGACAATGGCCAGCTGACGGTGGCTTCATAGTCGGAGAGCGTCTGTGCCCATCCGACCCAAGCCCAGAGACAACAGAATGCTGTTGCAAAGAGCTTCAAGCGGTTTTTAGTCATGTTGGTTAATAGTTTATGGAGTGATTAAAGTCTGTTCCCTCATGCAGGATTGTCCCTTGGCGATGCCGTAGCAGCCTCTTGACACTACCAGACCGCTACAAAGTTAAGCAAAAATATTCTTGTCCACGATTGTTTGACCTGCCAATGTGACGGATTCAATAAGCAAGATGAAACTTTTTCCTCCATTTATGGCAAATTGTTGCCCCATCCGCACTCTCTCCGTTCCGCCGCCAGCGGAGAGATTCCGCTATCTGCATCGAAGCCGGCTGGGGACATGTAGCCGCCATTCAGGCTATCCAAGCGAACAAAGCCAAATGGCGCGGAAGCAAATCCCGCGCCATTTGGCTTTGTTATGGCATCACTGCCCGTGGCAGGATGAGGCTCACTTGACCATCACCTTGCGTGCGGTCTGCTTGCCGTCGGAAAGGGTCGTCACCTTAATATATACTCCCTTGCCCGGGGCGGAGAGCCGCTGGCCCTGCAAGTTGTAGTAGATCACGGACACAGGCTCTGCCGACGAGGTGGCATCGGTTATTCCCGTTGTGCCAATGCGTCCCACGCTGCCCTCTATCACGACATTGGATACGCCAGCCTGCTTGCCGGCGTTCACGTTGTAAAGGTAGAGTTGCAGGCTGTGGTCGCCCGTGTTGGCGGCTGCATACTCATCAAAGGTGTAGGAATAGTCGGTGTACCAGCCGTTGGCCTCTTTGTTGCGGTTGTATTCCATGCTGGAGGCCAGTTCGGTGCGGTTGCTGCCAGCATTCCACACGAGGTCGAACACGCCGGAGTCTGTTCCGATGCGCGATATGAGCAGCTTGATGCTTGTCGGGGTGAAGTAGATGTCGTCGTCGGTCGAGAAATTAAACGTGATTGCGTTTGACGAGCTGGAGGACGACTGCTTTTCTGTAGAGCCAAACAGCGTGAACGTTTCCCCGTTGATGCTGCTTGTGGCATCGAGCGTGAGGTTAGAGCCTACGGTCATGTCGCCAACTGTGATGTAGTCGGCGATGTCGGCAGAGGCCACACCTTCTTCGATGCTTCCCGACGCGAGCTGCCACGTGATGGTGCCAGTGGCAATCTGTTCGATGTCGGAGCCGGACTGCGGCAGGTCGTCGGGCAGGTTGATGGCTTCCACCACAGTGCCGTCGGTCATGGTGTACTCAGGATAGTATTCCTCCACAGGCCAGATAGCGTCGGCGTTGCCGGCAAGCATGATGTCTTGCACGAGGCTGTTGGCATACACCTCGATGTTGGTGTAGTAGCGTGCCGGGTCGAGCGTGTAGAGAGTGGCATCGTCGGGGTCGGTGGGGTCGAGTCCGTTGGCTCTCTCCCACGAGTCGGCTATGCCGTCGCCGTCTTCGTCGAAGCCCTCGGGGCGGGTTGCGCTGTCAAGCGTGTAGCCGCCTTGGTCGGCCACCACGTCAATGATGCCTGCGAGCTTGGTGACAGAACCGGTGTAGTAGGCCGTGCCTTCAAGGGCTTCTTCGGCGTAGCGGATGTCCTGGACATCGCGGCTCAGCGATGCCCCTGCATAGAGCCTGACTTTCTCGAAGGCTGTCTCGGCATCGTGGGTGGTGACCACTCCCGAGTCGCTCGGCTCGTCGAGGCGTGCGCTCACGGTTGCGCCCTCGCCCAGTCCGTAGAACCCATAGGTGTCGGTGAACGTGGAACTGCCGTCGTCATAGGTCACGCCGTCCCAGTCGTAGTACGCCCCGTAACCATAGACGTAGTTGCCGTTGATGTAGTAACGTGACTTGAGTCCGTACATTTCAGGATGCGAGGAGTCGCTGTTGCCGGAGCTGCTCGTAGAGCATTCGGTGACACGGTTGCGGTGTGTGGTGCCCGGGCCGTACTTGTAGTAGTTGTTCACCATGTTGATGAATCCTCCGCCGGGGCCGCCGTAGCACCCGCCCGTGCCCCAGTTGTATATGAGGCAGTTGCGGAAGTCGACACGTTCTGCCATCACCGTGTTCTCGTATGTGTCGGTGTCATATCCGTCCCACACATAGCGTGCGCCGTTGAATCGCGGCGAACGGTTGTTGAGGTGCGTGAGGAGGTTGTGGTGGAACGATGCGCCCTTGCCGCCCCAGATGCCTCCGTAGCCGTGTGCTCCCTTGTCGTGGCCTGCGTTGTTGAGTCCCTCGGCTATGGTACACCACTGCATGGTGAAGTCGCGGTTGTCGTAGAACGATGCCACCTCGTCGATGCTCCATGAGAACGAGCAGTGGTCGAGCATGATGTTGCGGTGGTGGCGCGTCCACGTGGCATCCGCGCCATCGTTCACGTCGCGCTCCTCGCCACGGCGGAAGCGCATGAAGCGCACGATGATGTTGTCGCCGCCATACAGCACGGTGTAGTAGCGCAGCGTCACGCCCATTCCCGGTGCGGTCTGCCCGAGTATGGTGGTGTTTGCGCCGATGGTGAGGTCGCTTTCCAGTTCAATGATGCCGCCAACGTCGAACACCACAATCTTGCGGTCGCTGCCGCTCACGGCTTGTCGCAAGCTGCCCTCGCCGGAGTCGTTGAGGTTGGTCACATGAACCACCGTGCCGCCGCGTCCGCCTGTGGCGTAGCGTCCGAAGCCCTCCGCACCGGGAAACGCCGGTGTTTGGCCCATTGCAGAGCCGGTAACGGCCAATGCCGCCAAGGCAAGCAGTTGTTTTTTCTTCATGTTCAAAATATATTTATGTTTGTTTTTAGTTGTTGGTTCCGATGCGATGCCAAGTTGAACCGATGTCCCGCCATCGTGGAGGGGTGGGGTAGCGGAAAGGTCTGCATCCGACATCGCGCAAATTTACGAATTTATTTTTAAATGAATGCCAGCACATTACAAAATTAGTAAAGTTTGAGCTGCCAAGATGTTTGCTTGTCGTATTCTTATACTTTGTACGGCTTCATCTCGTGCAAGAATGGATGGGGGCTACGGTTGAGTTAGAAAATCAAGGTTGCACTCTTCAAACTTGGATGTGGCTCTTATTGCATTGCAACGGATGCCTCGTTGCACTGCAATTAATGCCTTATTGGAGGCCAATTAATGCCTTATTGGCCTCCAATTAGGCAGCTTTTGTAA
>CAZURD010000108.1:0-7138 GCA_964623445.1 uncultured Prevotella sp.
GGCAATTAATGCTCCGTTGCCCCGCAATTAGGCATTGGATGCAGCCCGATTAGGCACAAAACGCTGTGCAACGGGGCATCCGCAGCACCGCTTTTGACTATTATTTGACATTTTGCATGGCAATGATTCCAAAATCATGGCCAAAAAACCGGAAGTCTTTCTCTATTTTGCGATTTTGGCTTGTCAAGTTTTTTCAGCACTGCCCGCGACGTAACTTGCGCCCAACAATGCTGCCTTTCCCCGAGACAGTCCGCCCCACGGCCGGAGCATTTTACGGAGCCGTTGCCTCCTGCCGACAGCAACAGGAAAGGCATTGCGCCTTGTTTTTTCCGCATAATTATAACAAGGAAAGGAAAAAGGTGCTATCTTTGCACCGCCATTGCCACGGAGCGGCGGCGTGATGCCGGCGCAGCGCGTGCGCATGGCATGGATTATAAAGAAAAGAGAGACACAATGGACAAAACCTCCGACAGCTCCACTGCCCGCAGATTGCGGCGGCAGTGGGGAGACATCTTTTTCATCTTCATTGGCATATCGATTTACGCCGTGGGCTACACGGCCTTTGTGCTTCCGGAACAGGTGGTGATGGGCGGCGTGGCAGGCATCTCAGCCCTCCTTTTCTACGCCTTCGGGCTTCCTGCGGGCGTGTCGATATGGGTGCTCAACTTCGCCATGCTCCTGATTGCCTTCAAGGCTCTCACGAGGCAGTTCACCGTGCGCACCATCATCGGCGTGACGATGATGTCAGTGATGGTGGGCGTACTACAGCCCGTGTTCCAATCGTTCCCGATAATCACGGCGGGAGAAGACAAGTTCATGCACGTGCTCATCGGCGGCGCACTCGGCGGCGCGGGGATTGGCATCGTGTTCTCGCACAACGGCTCAACGGGCGGCACCGACATCATCATCGCCCTGCTCAACAAGCACTTCAACATGAGCTTCGGGCGAGCCATGCAGTTCATCGACATCACCATAATATGCTCCTCCTACCTGCTTTTCCGCAGCACGGAGACCATCATCTACGGCATCGCCTTCACGCTGATGGCGAGCTTCGTGTGCGACTACGTGGTAAACGGCACGCGCCAGACGGTGCAGTTCATCATCATATCAAAGCAGTATGAGCGCATCGCCGACACCATCAACAAGGAGGTACACCGAGGCGTGACGCTCATCGAGGGGCGCGGGTGGTACTCCAAGGGCGTGGCCGACATCCTCATCGTGCTCACCCGACGCTACGAGGCGCACGACGTGCTGAACCATGTCAAGGCCATCGACCCCAACGCCCTCGTTTCGCAAACGTTCTGCCACGGCGTATTCGGCGAAGGGTTCGACAAGATAAAATAGCCGCCGCAACGCTCCGGGCGTGGCGTGGCTCGCGCGCGCCCTCGCTTCCGCTTGCCCACGACCCGCCGTGCGCCCAGCCCTGCGCCGTTGCGCGGCGTGGCCTTTCTTGCCAGTGCGGGCGAAAAAGCGTAACTTTGCGCCATGAAACTCAACTCACGCGACCGCCAGATACTGCGCATCGCGCTGCCCTCGATAGTGTCGAACATCACCGTGCCGCTGCTCGGGCTTGTCGACTTGGCCATCATGGGGCACGTGGGCGATGCCGTTTACATAGGCGCGATAGCCGTCGGGGCTATGATGTTCAACATCATCTACTGGATTTTCGGCTTCCTCCGCATGGGCACAAGCGGACTCACGTCGCAAGCCCTGGGGCGGCGCGACCTGCGCGAAGTGGTGCTGCTGCTCGCCCGCTCGCTCGCCGTGGGAATGGCCGTTGCCCTGTGCCTGCTGCTGTTGCAACGCCCGTTGCTGTGGCTCCTGCTCCGCCTGCTGTCGCCCACGGCCGACGTCGCGCCGCTTGCCGCCCGCTATTTCAGCGTGTGCGTGTGGGGCGCGCCCGCCATGCTGGGGCTTTACGGGCTTACGGGCTGGTTTGTTGGGATGCAGAACACCCGCGCCCCGATGCTCGTCTCCATCTTCCAGAACGTAGTGAACATTGCGGCGAGCCTCCTCCTCGTGCTGTGCGCGGGGCTTCGCGTGGAGGGCGTGGCCTTGGGCACGGTCATCGCGCAGTGGGCCGGCTTCGGCCTTGGCGTGGCCCTGCTCGTGGCGCACTACGGCCGCCTGCGCCGCTACTTCAGTCCTGGCGGCATCTTCGCACGCGCCGCCATGAGCCGCTTCTTCGCCGTGAACCGCGACATCTTCCTGCGCACGCTCTGCCTCGTGGCCGTCAACCTGTGGTTCACCTCGGCCGGAGCGCGACAGGGGGCGGTGATTCTCGCCGTCAACACGCTGCTCCTCCAGCTCTACATCCTCTTTTCCTACGTGATGGACGGCTTCGCATACGCCGGCGAAGCCCTCTGCGGACGCTACCACGGAGCAGGCAATGCCTCGGCATTCCGCGCCACTCTGCACCGCCTGTGGATGTGGGGAGGGGCAATGGCGGCACTGTTCACGGTGGTGTATGCCTTTGGCGGCACGCCGTTCCTGCGGCTGCTCACCAGCGACGAGGCCGTGGTGGCAGCCTCGGCCGACTATTTCGCCTGGGCGGTGGCCATACCCGTGGCGGGCGTGGGGGCGTTTGTCTGGGACGGGGTGTTCGTCGGACTCACCGCCACACGGGCCATGCTCGTCTCGCTCGCCGTGGCCGCAGCGGCCTTCTTCGCCGCCTACGCCGCCTTTGCCGACAGCTGGGGCAACCACGCCCTGTGGCTCGCCATGATAACATACCTCGCCATGCGCGGGCTTGCGCAGACCGTGATGTACGCCACACGGCACGTGAAATGCGCCGGAACATAGACGCCGGCGCATTTCGCCAAAAAGACTTGGCGCAATGACGGCAAAAGATTACCTTTGCAACGCAAAACGGAAAACGACCGAGAATATGGGAAACAACGCCGCCGGCGCAGACGAAATGCGCTATCACTACAAGTATCCCCACCCCGCCGTGACCACCGACTGCGTGGTGTTCGCCATCGACGGCGGCACGGTGAGCGTGCTGCTCGTGCGCCGTGGCAACGAACCGCACAAGGGACGGTGGGCGTTTCCCGGCGGATTTCTCAACATCGACGAGCACGCCGACGCTGGCGTGTTGCGCGAACTGGAGGAGGAGACGGGGCTGCGGCTGACGGCGGCACGGCAGTTCCACACGTTCACACAGCCCGACCGCGACCCGCGCGAGCGCGTGATCTCCATTGCCTACTATGCCGTGACGCGGCGGCAAGCCGTGGCCGGAGGCGACGATGCAGCCGACGCACGGTGGTTCAGCACAGACGCGCTGCCGCCATTGGCATTCGACCACGCCGAAATGCTCCGCAAGGCCGCACAGGCTCTGTTGCTGCAAATGCCGCAGGAGACGCGAGCCGACGGCACAATTGACGCTGGACTAACCCTCGCCGAGTCGCGGGCACTGCGCGCAGCGGCCGAAAAGCTGGCCACGGGGCAGGAATAGGAGGCGCGGCACGAACCCGAGCCGCACCGCGCCCAACGCCGCCACGATGCCACAGACGACGCGCCAACCACGTTTTTTCAGTCCTTTTTCTTTCGCATTCAGATTAAAATCGATAAATTTGCACACGTCAAGCACAATGTGCAATGAAGACATTTCCAAACAATAGGGAGGCTTAGTTATGTCTATATCCAAGACACGGCAACTACTTGTGGATGTGGCCAGACAGATTTTCGCCAAGAAAGGGTTTGAGCGCACAACCATGAACGACATAGCGAAAGCCTCCGGTAAAGGACGGCGCACGCTCTATTCCTATTTCAGCAACAAGGAGGATGTCTATTACGCCGTGATAGAATCGGAGCTGGAGCGGCTCTCCGACCGCCTCGACGAAGTGGCGGCACGCAAGTCAAGCCCGCAAGACAAAATCATCGAGCTTATCTATACCCACCTCAGCATGATAAAGGAGACCGTCGTGCGCAACGGCAACCTGCGCGCGGAGTTCTTCCGCAACATCTGGATGGTGGAGAAAATGCGCAAGAGATTCGACGAGGACGAAATCGAACTGTTCCGCAAGGTGTACACCGACGGCAAGGCAAACGGCGAGTTCGACATCGACAACGTGGAGCTTGTGGCCGACATCACGCACTACTGCATAAAGGGACTCGAAGTGCCTTACATCTACGGCCGCCTCGGCCACGGCCTCTCGGAGGAGGCAAGCAAGCCGCTCGTGGCAAAGGTGGTCTACGGAGCACTGGGGAAGCACACCCCAAAATGAACGCCGCAGAAAGGCGACGGAAACGAAAACCAACAACTCAACATACGAAAGAAATGGGATTACTCACTGGTAAGACGGCCCTCATCACCGGGGCTGCGCGCGGCATTGGCAAGGCCATCGCGCTGAAGTTTGCCGAAGAGGGGGCAAACATCGCATTCACAGACCTCACAATAGACGAGAACGGCAAGGCCACCGAGGCCGAGATTGCCGCCAAGGGCGTGAAAGCCAAGGGCTACGCAAGCAACGCCGCCGACTTCGCACAGACGGAAGAGGTGGTGAAACTCGTCAAGGAGGACTTCGGTTCGATAGACATCCTCGTCAACAATGCCGGAATCACCAAAGACGGACTGATGCTCCGCATGACAGAACAGCAATGGGATGCCGTGCTCAGCGTCAACCTCAAGAGCGCGTTCAACTTCATCCACGCCTGCCTGCCCGTCATGCTGCGCCAGCGCAAAGGCTCCATCATCAACATGGCATCGGTAGTGGGCGTACACGGCAATGCCGGACAAGCCAACTACGCCGCCTCCAAGGCCGGCCTTATCGCACTGGCCAAGAGCGTGGCGCAGGAAATGGGACCGAAAGGAATACGCGCCAACGCCATCGCGCCGGGCTTCATCGACACGGCCATGACGCAGGCACTGTCCGACGACGTGCGCAAGGAATGGGCATCGAAGATTCCCCTCCGCAGGGGAGGCACGGTGGAAGACATCGCAAACTGCGCCACCTTCCTCGCCAGCGACATGTCGAGCTACATCTCCGGACAGGTGATTCAGGTCGACGGCGGAATGAACATGTAAGCAAACGGAACTGCGCATGGGTGTCGCCCGCAACGGACACGCCCATGCGCAAACCTTTTTTCACAGCCCAAAGACAGTGGAAGTAGTCTACGAGGACAATCACATCATAATCGTCAGCAAGGCCGTAGGCGAGATAGTGCAGGGCGACAAGACCGGAGACACACCGCTCTCGGAGATTGTCAAAGCCTACATCAAGAAACGCTACGCCAAGCCGGGGGCGGTGTTCCTCGGCGTGCCGCACAGGCTCGACCGCCCCGTGGCAGGGCTTGTGGTGCTGGCACGCACGTCGAAAGCCCTCACGCGGCTCGGGGCTATGTTCCGCGACGGAGAGGTGGACAAGACCTATTGGGCCATAGTCTGCGGCGAGCCGCCAGCCGACGAGGGTACGCTCGAACACTGGCTGACGCGCAACGAACGCCTCAACAAGAGCTTTGCGCACGACAGGGAGAAGCCCGGGGCAAAGCGGGCGGTGCTGCGCTACACCGTGTTGACGCGCGGCGAACGCTACTCTCTGGTCGAAGTGAAGCTGCTCACGGGGCGACACCACCAGATCAGATGCCAGATGGCGGCCATCAGATGCCCCATCAAGGGCGACCTTAAATATGGGGCGAAGCGCAGCAACCCCGACGGCGGCATCTCCCTGCTGGCACGCCGCGTGGAATTCATCCACCCCGTGAGCCGCCAGAAGATAGTGGCCGAAGCCCCACTGCCCGACGACGGGCTGTGGAGGCAGCTTGCGCCATGAGGGCGGAAGTGAGCCGCCGCGACAGCGAAACGGCGCGGTTGCGCCACCCTGTCGGCAACGAAAAGGCTTGCCTCCGTGCCGCTTTTGCACGAAAGCAAGCCACTTGCAGTACGCCGAAAGCCAAGCTCCGAAAAGCCAACGAGCCTCGCCTGCGACAAGGCAACAATCCCACAAACCACCCATAGGACATGGACAAAGCAACAATCATTGCGCTGATGCTGCCCATCGCACTGCTGTCGCCAACGGCAGCAACGGCGCAAAAGAACAAATTGCAGAAGAGGGAGAACTTCGAGTTCACGTTCGACCTGCCACGATACGTGGAGCAACTGAAAGAGGAACTCACCTATCCGCTGGCTTGGGGGAACAGTCCCATAACCGACTTTGACGAATGGCGTGCCGCCGCACGACAGAAAGTACTCGAGTGCATGATGACCCCGCCACTCCGCGCCGACAGCTTCGACATGGAGGTGGTGGCCGAAGAACAGCGCGACGGATACACCGCAAAGCGCATAATGTTCAACGTCAACGCCTATTCGCGCATCAGTGCCTACCTGCTCGTGCCCGACGGAGAGGGGCCTTTCCCCGCCATCAACGCGCTGCACGACCACGGCGCACACCTGTACATAGGCAAAGAGAAGATGGTAAGGCCGTTCGATGTGGACACAGCCGTGGTGAACGATGCCGACCGCTGGGCCACACAGCTCTACGGCGGGCAATACGTGGGCGACTATCTCGCCAGCCACGGCTACGTGGTGCTCTCTGCCGACGCGCCGATGTGGGGCGAACGGGGACGCGAGGAGGGCGTGGACCGCTCGAAATACGACATCATCGCCGGCAACATGATGATGCTCGGGCGCGACCTCAGTGCCTTTATGACCTACGACGACATTGCCGCCACCGAACTGCTCGCCATGCTTCCCGAAGTGGACTCTGCGAGAATAGGGTGCATGGGGTGCTCGATGGGAGCCTACCGGGCATGGATGCTGTCGGCACTGTGCGACAAAGTGAAGGCCGGGGTGGCTGTCTGCTGGATGACAACGACCGCCGTACAGATGTCGACAAAGGACGGGAAACGCGAAAACGGAGGATTCGCCAACTGCATACCGGCACTCCGCCAATGGCTCGACTATCCGCACATAGCAAGCATGGCCTGCCCAAGGGCGATGCTGTTCATCAACGGCACACAAGACCACCTGTTCCCGGTGGACGGCGTTGAGGACGCTTTCGCCACGATGCACAGTGCGTGGGACAGCCAAGGAGCGGGCGACAACCTTGAAACGGAGCTGTGGGCCGTGCCCCACTCCTGCGGCACGGCCATACAGGCACGGGTGCTGGAGTTCCTCGACAAACACCTAAAGAATTAAAAA
>CAZURD010000109.1:0-7102 GCA_964623445.1 uncultured Prevotella sp.
CGTAGCGGGTGTGCCTGAATGGAAACCGCTCCATTCGGGCACACCCGCCTTTTTCATGCCCTCGCCGACTGCCTTTCGCTGCCGACTTGCATCGCCCCCGCACGGCATTCGCCCTCTCGCCGCACCCTGTGCGGTATGCAAAAAAGAGTTGAAGGCAGGCCGATTGGACGGCGAAATGCCGCCGATGGCACTCTCCTTTACGCCAAATTCACTAACTTTGCACCCCGCCGCGCGACACGGCCGCCCTTTCGCCCGACTGTGGGCAGGCGGCAGGAGCAGGGTCGCGGCTGACCTTTTGCATAGAAAACAATACCGACTTACCGATGCTTTGGAACAACAAGGGTGACGAACTCCTGTCGTATATCCGTGAGGGGCGCGCGATGACGCGGAGCGAAAAGCTGCGCCTTATAGGCCAGTTGAGCGTCCCCTCGATACTGTCGCAAATCTCGGCCACGCTCATGTTCTTCATCGATGCGTCGATGGTGGGCCGCCTCGGCGCCAACCAGGCGGCCTCGATAGGGCTGGTTGAAACGTCGACGTGGCTCTGCAGCGGACTGCTCAGCGCGGCATCGATGGGCTTTTCGGTGCAGGTGGCCCACGCAATAGGCGCAAACGACTTTGAGAGGGCGCGGCGAATACTGCGCCAGGGCATCACGTGTACGCTCATCTTCAGCCTCTTTGTGTGCCTTGTGTGCCTGTCAATCCACTCCCGTCTGCCGCTGTGGCTGGGCGGAGGGACAGACATTGCGCACGATTCCGCGATGTATTTCCTCGTGTTCAGCCTCGCCCTGCCGTTCTTCCAGATAGAGAACCTGTGCGGGAGTATGCTCAAGTGCAGTGGAAACATGCGCGTGCCGAGCCTGCTCAACATCCTGATGTGCGGCCTCGACGTGGTTTTCAACTATGTTTTCATCTTCATTGCGGGCCTCGGCGTGATGGGCGCGGCCCTCGGAACGTTCACCGCCATAGCCGTCACGTCGGTGCTAATGGCCCGCTCGCTGCTCCTGCGCTCGCCCTTACTCGCGCTGAAAGGGCACCCGGGGTCGTTCCGTCCCACGTCCGACTGCGTGGGCACGGCCTTGAAGATAGGCGCACCAATGGGCTTGCAGCAGGCTCTCATGGGCGGCGCGGGCATCGTGAGCACGGCCATCGTCGCCCCGTTGGGCAACATTTCCATCGCCGCCAACACCTTTGCCATCACGGTGGAGAGCATCTGTTACATGCCGGGCTACGGCATTGCGGATGCCGCCACCACGCTCGTTGGCCAAGGCATAGGCGCGGGGCAGCGTCTGCTCACGCGCAGTTTTGCCCGGCTTTCGGTGGCCGTGGGCGTTGCGGTGATGTCGGTCATGGCCGTGTTGATGTATGTATTTTCGCCCGAGATAATGTCGTTGATGACCCCGGTGAGCGACATTTGCGAGCTGAGCGTGTCGGTCTTGCGCATCGAGGCGTTCGCAGAGCCGATGTTTGCGGCCGCCATCGTGTGCTACGGAGTGCTCATCGGGGCTGGCGACACGCTCAAACCAGCCTTGATGAACCTGTTCAGCATGTGGGCAGTGCGCCTCACTCTGGCCGCGTTGCTTGCCCCGACATACGGGCTGCGAGGCGTATGGGTGGCCATGGCGGCCGAGCTTACGTTCCGTGGGGCTATTTTCCTCGTGCGCCTTTTCCGGGGAAACTGGATGAAAAACTGAAGTTACTATGTTTGCCGACACTGTAGGCGCGGGCAAACATAGTAACTGACAAACTCCTTAATCGGGGAAAATCTCGTTTAAGAGGCGGTCGGCATGACCCCATTTGTCCATCAGGTAGACCACGTACCTTATGTCAACGCCGATGCAGCGGCCAAGGCGCGTGTCGAAAAAGATGTCGTTTGAGAGGCTGTCCCAGTTGCCGTCGAAGGCAAGTCCGATGAGCTGTCCCTTGCCGTCGAACATCGGCGAGCCGCTGTTTCCGCCCGTGATGTCGTTGTTGGTGAGGAAACAGAGGTGCATATCGCCCGTGGTGCGGTCGGCATAGCGTCCGAAATCGGTTGCCGACATGAGGCTTATCATCTCCGGTTCGGCAAAGTAGTCGGGCTGGCTGTCGCCGAGTTTCATCTTCTCAACGATGGTGGGGGCAGACGTGTAGTAGCCCGAGGGACTGCCGCCGAGCATGAATCCGCCCACCTGTCCGTAGCTGAGGCGCATCGTGAAGTTAGCGTCACTGTAGTTGGGCATGTCCTCCTCCATGCGCAACTTGGCCGCGCAGAGGTAGCGTTCCTGCAAGGCGATGGTGTCGGTCATCTCGCGCAGCGACGCGAGCAGGTCGCCCATAAGCTCCGTAACATCAAGCCCCAGGGCCACGCCCGGGTCGCTGAGGAACTTCGACTTGTTGACATAGAGCTTTGCCCCGGGCTTCATCAGCTGCGACTTCTTCCACACGTAGTCCACGTACTTGGCGCAGTCGCCGCCGAAGTCCTTGTCGATCGTGGCATAGAACCCGGGCAGATACTCCGGCGACACGCGCTCGCGGTAGTTCTTCAGTAGCACGGCGAGCACCTCGCGCTCCATGCCCTCGTCCCACTTGTCGCTGTTGTCGTCGAACTCCACATACTGTTTCTTGGGCTTGTCCTCCGGCCCTTTCACCTCCATTCCATTGTGAACGGCCATGGCGCGGCGCACAAGCTCGCTCGTGCGATAGAACGTCTCAGCGAAATAGGTTAGCGTGCGGGCAGCCTCAAACCTTGCGTCGTAGGCCCTGTGCAGCTCGTCGAGGTCGAGTTTGCCACGCAAATAGCCGGAAGTGTCAACGTATTGCGCCACTTTCTGCTCAAAGGCGGCCTTGTCGGCGATGAGTCCGATGCTGTCGATGCACTTGTTCATGCCGATGGAGTTCTTCCAGTAGTTGGAGCTTTGGGCATAGGCCGTCTCATACTTGATGCGCACTGCGTCGCTCTCCTGCATCCTGCGCCACATCACTTCCTGCTTAACGCCGCGCACTTGGGCACGCGGGGCGTTCTCAGCGTCGCGCATTTCGCGGATGCCGTAGGAGGAAAGGTAGCGGCTGGTGCTGCCGGGATAGCCCACTGTCATGCTGAATGAACCGTCCTGATAGCCGTCGAGCGACACCTTTGCCCACGCGGCGGGCTTGTAGGGCACGTTGTCGGGACTGTAGTCGGCCGGGCCGTTGGTCTCCGGGTCGGCATAGATGCGGAACACGGAGAAGTCGCACGTCTGGCGCGGCCACATCCAGTTGTCGGTCTCGCCGCCGAACTTGCCCATCGACTTGGGCACGGTGAAGACGAGGCGCAGGTCGCGGAAGTCGCGGTAGGTGGTGGCGTAATACTTGTTTCCCTCGTAGAACGGCTTCAGTTCGAGGCGCAGCGTGGAGTCGCGCTCCTTGACCAGCTTCGACCACGCATTCTCCAGTGAGTCCACGAATTTGGCGGCGCACGTCGGCGACAGGGTGTCAACGCCGAGCTGGTGCAGCTGTTCGGTAACGTCCATCTGCGACACCATGAAGCTGACGAACATGTTCTCGTTGGGCAGTTCGTCGGCCAGGGTCTCGGCATAGAAGCCGTTTTTCATGTAGTCGTGCTCCACGGTGGAGTGCTTGTTGATGGCACTGAAGCCGCAATGGTGGTTGGTGAACACGAGGCCGTCGGGCGAAACGACCACTCCCGAGCAATAGCCGCTGAAGTTGACCACGGCATCCTTGACTGCGCCGGGCGCGGAATAGAGCGCGTCGTAGGGCAGCTCGAAGCCGTAGGCCTGCATCTGTGCGTAGACGGGCTGCGGCAAATCGCTCAGCGTCCACATGCCCTCATCGGCGAAGGCCGGGGCCGCGACAAGCGCGGCGGCGAAAAGAATTGACTTGTTTCTCATTGTTTTTATCTGTTGATTTTGTCTTCGTTGTCGTGCCTGCGGCGGCGCGCAAGGCGCGGGCCTATCAAGGGCAGCTCGGCCAGCGGGATGTCGAGGCGCACCAGCAAGGCCGCGTAGGCGGCGAGCAGGACGGTGTTTATGGCGAGCGACGCGCCCATCGGCAACGCCTGCCGGCAAGCCGACATGGCGGCAAACATGGCTGCGGCCACCACGACGTAGAGGGCGATGCGCCGCAAGGGATAGGCTATTGGGTAATAGCGGCGGCCGAGGAAATAGCTGAGGAGCATCGAAGTGGCATAGCCCGCCACGCCCGCCCAAGCGCAGGCGATGTAGCCATAGCGCGGGACGAACGCCACATTGACGGCGATGAGCACGACGCACCCCGCGCCGGAGAGCCACGCGCCCCAGATGGTGCGGTCGGTCAGCTTGTACCAGAAGGACAAGTTGAAGTAGATGCCCATCATTATCTCGGCCGCCATCACCACGGGGACGACGCGCAGGCCGCTCCAGTAGTCGCGCCCGATGATGTGGCGGAGCACGTCAAGATAGGCCATGACGGCAAGGAACGCAAGCAGAGTGAACGCCACGAAGTACTTCATGGAGCGGGCGTAGGTGGCTCGACTGTCGTCATCGCGTGCCTTGCCGAAGACGAACGGCTCGTATGCGTAGCGGAAGGCCTGCGTAATCATGGCCATTACCATAGCTATCTTCGACGCTGCGCCGTAGATGCCGAGCTGCTCATGGGCATCGGTGGCACGGTAGATGTAGGGGAAGAGTATCTTGTCGGCGGTCTGGCTGAGTATGCCGGCGATGCCGAGCACGAGCACCGGCCAAGCGTAGGAGAGCATACGGCGCAGCAGGCGGCGGTCGAACACAAGGGGGAAGCCGGTCAGCTCGCGGCGGAAGCAGAACATGACGATGGCCGTGCAGGCCACGTTGGCATAGAAAGCGAAGCCCACGTCGGTGGCGCGCCCCGTGATGGCGGGCATGGCGAGGAAGAAGAAGAGGTTGAGCGCGATGTTCATCACGATGAAGAGCAGCTTCAGCGTGGCGAACTTCACGGGACGCTTCTTGTAGCGCAGGTAGGCGAAAGGTATGCACTGAAAGGCATCCAAGGCCACGGTCACGGCCATAACGGCAACGTAAGACGGGTGGTCGCCATAGCCCATGACCGCAGACAGCGGCGCGAGGAAAGCGAAGACCAAGGCCACGAAGAGCAGCGACGTAGACCCGATGCTGACGAGGACGGTGGAATAGACGCGCTGCGGGTCTTCGCCCTCCTTGTTGGCAAAGCGGAAAAAGGTGGTCTCCATGCCATAGGTGAGGATGACGAGCACCAAGGCCGTGTAGGCATAGATGTTGGTAATCACGCCGTAGCCGCCGCTCTCTGCCGACAGCTTGGCTGTGTAGAGGGGCACGAGCAGGTAGTTGAGGAATCGCCCAATGATGCTCGACAGCCCGTAGATGGCCGTGTCCTTGGCCAGACTTCTGAGATTTGGCATGGTTTTTCTGTCTTTAGTGAGGCTCTATGGCGCAGGCTTGCCTGCCCCTCTGCCCCATTCGTCGCGGCAGCGCGTCGGCCATTCTCTCCCCTGCCCTACCCGAAAAACAGGTAGGCCACGCCTATCGCCGCCAGCACTCCGGCCAAGTCGGCCAGCAGGCCGCAGGCCACGGCATGGCGGGTGTGGCGCACGCCGACGCTGCCGAAATAGACGGCGAGGATGTAGAACGTGGTGTCGGTGGACCCCTGGAACACGCAGCTGAGGCGACCCACGAACGAGTCGGCCCCGTAGGTGGCCATCGCGTCCACCATCATGCCGCGTGCGCCGCTGCCCGAGAGCGGCTTCATCAGGGCCGTGGGCAGTGCGCCGACAAACTCGCTGTCACCGCCGAGGGCCGTGACGAGCGAGCCGATGCCGCCGACAATGGCATCCATCGCGCCCGAGGCACGGAACACGCCGATGGCCACGAGCATGGCCACGAGGTAGGGAATGATGCGGACGGCGGTGGTGAATCCCTCTTTTGCGCCCTCGATGAAGGCATCGTAGACATTGACGCGGCGGCACACGGCGGCGAGGATGAAGCCAACGATGACGCACATCAGCAGAACGTTGGCCACGGTGGTGCTCACCGTGCCCATTGTCTCCCTGTCCATGCGGCTAAGCCCCCACACCGCCGCCGCCACAATCAGGCACATCGCCCCGAACGTCAGCAGGAGCGTGCGGTTGAGGAGGTTGATGCGCTGGTAGAGGCTCGTGGCCACGATGCCGGCAAGGGTGGAGAAGAACGTGGCGAGGAGTATGGGCAGGAACACGTCGGTGGGCTGCGCCGCACCCATCTGTGCGCGATATACAAGGATGCTGACGGGGATGATGGTAAGCCCGCTCGTGTTGAGCACGAGGAACATTATCATCGGGTTGGTGGCCGTGTCTTTCTTCGGGTTGAGGCTCTGGAGCTGCTCCATGGCACGCAGGCCGAGGGGCGTGGCGGCATTGTCGAGGCCGAGCATGTTGGCGGCGATGTTCATAAAGATGCTGCCCGTGGCCGGATGTCCCTTGGGTATGTCGGGGAAGAGCCTCACGAAGACCGGGGCAAGCAGCCGCGAAAGGGCCGCCACCACGCCCCCGCGCTCGCCAATCTTCATCACGCCGAGCCACAGGGAGAGCACGCCCGTAAGCCCAAGCGAAATCTCAAACGCCGTCTTCGACGAGGAGAACGTGGCTTCAATCATGGACTGGAACACCTCGGTGTCGCCCATGAAGACAAGCCGCACCACGCCAATGGCAAAGGCCACGACGAAGAAAGCCACCCAAATATAGTTGAGCACCATTCTAAGACGGATGCAATATGGTTACATTATATCTTCAGCAATGGCCGCACAGGCGAGAGGGAAACAAGCCCGCTTGCCGCTTCGCGAGTGCAGCCTATCTACTGCAAAGGTAAGCCAAAATGGCTGAACCGCAAAATTATTGCGACAAAAGGTGGCGCAGCCCATGCGCCCCGCAGTGCCACATGAGCCACATCGCCCATTCCGCCCCGCACGGCTCGGCAGCCGCATTAGCCCCGAATGCCCCACTTGCGCACCCCGCCGCCGCGCAACGGCAAGCTGCATTCCGCGACAAAAGGAGGCAGCGCAGGCGGCCTCACACAACGCTCTGACTTTCAACCGTTTGCAATAGATGCCTCGTTGGCCTCCAATAAGGCATTAATTGCCCTCCAACGAGGCATTAATTGCA